>NZ_MECT01000008.1:0-13700 GCF_001722145.1 Shigella sp. FC1544 | reverse complement strand
CTGTATGAATCCCGCCTGAAGGGAAAGCTGCACGTAATCAGCAAGCGATATACGCAGCGAATTGAGCGGCATAACCTGAATCTGAGGCAGCACCTGGCACGGCTGGGACGGAAGTCGCTGTCGTTCTCAAAATCGGTGGAGCTGCATGACAAAGTCATCGGGCATTATCTGAACATAAAACACTATCAATAAGTTGGAGTCATTACCATAAAAAGAGTCATTAAGAAGGCCAGAATTCTCTGGCCCGGGTTAAATTAATGGTTGGAGAACCAGTTCAGTTTATCGCGCAGGCCAACAACCCGACCAATAATAATTAGCGATGGACTGTTCATTTGCTGAGCAAGTTCACCGAGTTGCGTGAGCGTACCGTCAATCACGCGCTGCGTGACTGCCGTTCCGTTTTCGACAATTGCCACCGGCATTTCGCCAGGCATACCGTGTTCAATCAGCTTTTGCTGAATAGTCGCGGCCTGATTCAACCCCATATAGAACACCAGCGTCTGTTTTTCTGCCGCCAGGTTTTCCCAGTCCAGCTCGCCACCGGTTTTTAAGTGTCCGGTAATTAAGCGTACGCTCTGGGCATAATCGCGATGCGTGAGTGGAATACCCGAATAGGCAGAGCAACCAGAAGCTGCGGTAATACCCGGAACCACCGAGAACGGAATACCCGCGTTGCACAGTGTTTCCAGCTCTTCGCCACCACGGCCAAAAATAAACGGATCGCCACCTTTCAGCCGCACCACGCGTTTGCCTTTTTGCGCTTCCCGCAGCAGGATCTGGTTAATCTCTTCCTGCGGTACACAGTGGTATCCCGCGCGTTTGCCGACGAAAACGCGATCAGCATCGCGGCGTACCAGATTCATAATATCGTCAGAAACCAGACGGTCGTAGACCACCACATCTGCCTGCTGAATTTGTTGCAGTCCTTTCAGCGTCAGCAGCCCGGCATCGCCCGGACCTGCACCAACCAGCACCACTTCACCGCGATGGTCGAGCGGTTCGTTGATTAACTGTTCGGTCGTTTCAGTAATGGCTTTCTGATCGTTGTTTGCCAGCGACTGCGCCAGGCGGTCGTTAACGAACAATTTCTCCCAGAAACGGCGACGCTCACTCATCGTGGTGAACTGTTGTTTCACTCGCCCGCGTAATTGCCCGGCATATTTCGCCACCTGGCCCAGATGCAACGGCAGCAGTGATTCGAGTTTTTCGCGCAACAGGCGCGCCAGAACCGGAGAGGTGCCGCCAGAGGAGACCGCTACCATTAGCGGTGAGCGGTCAATAATCGACGGCATAATAAAGCTGGCGGCTTTCGGCGCATCGACTACGTTACAGAAGATGCGACGAGCTTCAGCGGCTTCGCTGACGCGCTGGTTAAGCGTGTCATCATCCGTCGCTGCAATCGCCAACCAGCAGGTGTCGAGAAGGCTTTCATCAAATGGCCCTTCGACGAGGGTTAACATGCCTGCATCTGCCCATGCGGTGAACTGTGGAATAAACGCTAATGCATTCACCGTTAAGCGAGCGCCTGCGTCTAACAGCAACCTTGCTTTGCGTTCCGCGACATCACCACCGCCGACAATCAGACAGTCGCGATCGCGTAATTGGCAAAATATAGGCAAATGATCCACGTAAAAACCCCTTAGTAATTAACCGGCAGCCGTTTCAGTTTGATTAAATTTGTCCGCAACCGGACGATTCGATTTCGGCGTAGCATACCAATAACCCAATCCCATGAATACGGCACCTGATAAAGTATTACCCAGCGTCACCCACAGCAGGTTATGACCAATACCCGCCAGCGTGTAGGCTTCGCTGTGGTTGCCGAACCAGGAGAGCGCGAACAGCGTCATGTTAGCGATAGAGTGCTCGTAGCCGGACGCGATAAATGCCAGCAGACACCACCAGATAGCGATAAATTTCGCCGCCCCTTCAGTGCGCAGCGCCATCCAGATTGCCAGGCAAACCAGCCAGTTACACAATGCACCTTTGAAGAAGAGTACCATTGCCGGTGCAGTGGTTTTAGCCAGCGCGACGGAGTGAACGATGCTGGTATCTACCGGCAGCAGGCTACCGCCGCCCCAGCTATAGAGCATGGCAACGAAGACGGAACCGACCAGGTTACCCAGCCAGGTTTGCGGCAGGATTGCCCACATTTGCCCGTGGCTGATGCTGCCCGCTTTTACCCCAAAGGTGAGGAACATGGTGTGTCCGGTGAACAGTTCAGAACCGGCGATAATCACCAGCGTTAAGGCGATACCAAAGGTCGCGCCCATCACCAGCGGACGTACGGACGGGTCGAGCAAATTACCGAGCGTGAAAATCAAGATGATCCCAAGACCCACATACGCGCCCGCCATGGCGGAGCTGACCCAAAAGCCGAGCGGGTTATTTGCCGACAGGCGTGCAATGCGCGCAGCGTTAGCCGCACACTTATTAATAGTGTCTGTAAACATTTGATTATCCTTTAAAAAATAAAAACAAAAAATAAAACAAAAAGTTTAAAAAATGTCCTGCAATATACCGAAGGTCATTACAGGACCATGCAAAAAGGGGAGGCATTGCGCCTCCCGTTAAAACATTAACCGCGCAGCTGCACCACGCCGTCTTTCACTCGTGCTTCGTAATGTTTGACGGAAAACTGTTCGTCTTCCATGCACAAGCCATCACTTAAGCGAAAACGCTGTTTTTTCAGCGGGCTGGCGACCCACAGCTCGCCCTGGTGTTCCGCAATCAGCCCGCGTGACAGCACGCTGGACTCGAAGAACGGATCGATGTTGCTGATCGCAAACACCTGGTCGCTGTGATACGGGCGGAAAATCGCGACCTGCTCGTCGCCTAACAGCGCGCAGACGCCGGTTTCAGGCAGGATGTCATCGATTTTGCAGATGTCTTTCCACTGGCTCATGCGTTGTCCTCCACCAGAGTTACCGGGATACGTTCATACGGCGTTGCCGGACGGTGCTGTTCGCGCTCTGGCACCATCTGCACGTTCGGGTCACGCTTGTCGCTGTTGATGAAGTGTTTGAAGCGAGTCTGCGCGGACGGTGTATTGACCGTTTCAGTCCACTCACACACTACCGCTTCACGCAGCGCGCCATCTCTTCTTCTAGATGAGCGTTCAGCCCCAGTTTGTCGTCAATGATCACCGCTTTCAGGTAATCGATGCCGCCTTCGAGGTTTTCTAACCACGGCGCGGTACGCGTCAGTTTGTCGGCGGTACGGATGTAGAACATCATGAAGCGGTCGAGATATTTGATCAGCGTTTCGCGATCGATATCCGCTGCCAGCAGATCCGCATGACGCGGTTTCATGCCGCCGTTGCCGCAAACATACAGGTTCCAGCCTTTTTCAGTGGCGATAATACCCACGTCTTTACCCTGAGCTTCTGAACATTCACGGGTACAGCCGGAGACACCGAACTTCATTTTGTGCGGCGTACGGATGCCTTTGTAGCGGTTTTCCAGTTCCACGCCGAGGCCGACGCTGTCGCCAACGCCGTAGCGGCACCAGGTGCTACCCACGCAGGTTTTCGCCATACGCAGTGCTTTCGCATAGGCATGACCGGTTTCGAAGCCGGCTTCAATCAGCTGACGCCAGATCTCTGGCAGATCGTCTTTCTGTGCGCCAAACATCGCCAGGCGCTGGGAACCGGTGATTTTGGTGTAGAGATTAAATTCACGCGCGATACGACCCACTGCCATCAGCCCTTCCGGGGTGATTTCACCGCCCGGAGAACGCGGGATCACCGAGTAGGTCCCGTCTTTCTGGATGTTAGCGAGGAAGTTGTCGTTAGAATCTTGCAGCGGAGTATGTTCTGGCTTCAGAATGTATTCGTTCCAGCAGGAGGCCAGCAGCGAACCGACGGTCGGTTTACAAACTTCACAACCGTAGCCTTTGCCGTGTTTCGCCAGCAGTTCTTCGAAGGTTTTAATGCCTTCAACGCGGATCAAATGGAACAGTTCCTGACGCGAATAAGCAAAGTGTTCGCACAGGTTGTTGTTAACTTCGATGCCCTGTTTCGCCAGTTCCGCGTTCAGTACCTGAGTGACCAGCGGGATACAGCCACCGCAGCCAGTACCCGCTTTGGTTTCAGCTTTCAGCGCCGCAACTGTGTGGCAGCCTTTGTTGATGGCAGCAATCAGATCACCTTTAGTGACGTCGAAGCAGGAGCAGATTTGCGCGCTGTCCGGCAGTTTATCAACACCGATAGACGGCTTACCGCTACCCGAGTGCGCCGGCAGAATCAGAGAATCCGGGTTTTCCGGCAGCTCGATAGCATTCAGCACCAGTTGCAGCAAGTTACCGTAGTCGCTGGTATCGCCCACCAGTACCGCACCGAGCAGGGTTTTGTTGTCTTCGCTGACGATCAGGCGTTTGTAGATCTCTTTGCTTTCGTCGAGGTAAACGTAGCTACGTGCGCCAGGCGTGCGACCATGAGCATCACCAATACCGCCTACGTCCACGCCCAGCAGTTTCAGCTTGGCGCTAAGGTCAGCACCTTCAAAGGCGTTTTCGCTACCGAGAATATGGTCAACGGCGACCTGCGCCATTTTGTAGCCAGGTGCTACCAGACCAAATACACGGTTGTTCCAGCTTGCGCATTCACCGATAGCGTAGATATCCGGATCGGAAGTTTGGCAGGAATCATTAATGACGATACCCCCACGCGGAGCAACGTCCAGACCACACTGGGTTGCCAGCTTATCGCGCGGACGGATACCGGTAGAGAAGACGATAAAGTCGACTTCCAGTTCGCTGCCGTCGGCAAAACGCATGGTTTTACGTGCTTCGACACCTTCCTGCACAATCTCAAGGGTGTTTTTGCTGGTGTGAACGCGCACGCCCATACTTTCGATTTTGCGACGCAGCTGCTCGCCACCCATCTGATCAAGCTGTTCCGCCATCAGCATAGGGGCAAATTCGATAACGTGGGTTTCAATACCTAAGTTTTTCAGCGCGCCAGCGGCTTCCAGACCTAACAGGCCACCACCAACAACGGCACCGCGTTTGCTGCGACGGGCGCAGGATTCAATGGCGTTGAGGTCTTCAATGGTGCGATAGACAAAGCAGTCCTGAGTATCAGAACCTTTGATTGGTGGGATCCACGGGTAGGAACCGGTTGCCATGATCAGCTTGTCATAAAAAACGGTACGTCCGGCGCTGGAGTGAATCACCTTCTCCTGACGGTTGATGGTGATAGCGCGTTCGCCGACCAGAACTTTGATGCCGTGTTTCTCGTAGAAGCCTTCGCGCACCAGCGACAGCTCTTCGGCGGTGTGGTGAGAGAAGTAAGACGAGAGGTGTACGCGGTCATAAGCGATGCGCGGTTCTTCACAGAAAACGGTAATATCAAAGTTGGCCGCATCAGATTTATCAAGAAGATCTTCGATAAAGCGATGGCCGACCATACCGTTACCGATAATTGCGAGTCTGACTTTGCTCATTTTTGCCTCGATTTCTTTTCTATTACCGCCTACCTTAACGATTCAGCAACCCCGCTTATTGATGTAAATCAAATTCACCTTTATATACCCCTTAAGGGGTATATTGCTGATTTGTATAAATTTTCTTAAGTCACGGAATTGTCTGACATTTCATGTTTGTGCAAAAAATAGACAAAATGAACGGGTTTATAGAAATAGATGCACGTAGCGGGGTTAGAGAGGAAAAGGCCGGACGACGATAGTGCCGTCCGGCATTAGCAATTAATGAGAGGTCAGGGTGTTATGCTGACGGTGACGGCTGACGAAACCTAACAGGAAGCACATCACAAAGACGACAGCGTACAGACCGTTTGCTGTAAGCAGTGCCGCCTGCGGACCGCTATGTTCAACAATCGGGCCGGTAACCACAAAGGTCAACATAGTACCGATGGTTCCGCAGGTCAGGACAAAGTTAACCAGTTTTGGCGACGGTACTTTGGTCTGCTGTGAACCCAGGGTGATGATGGTGGTATAGATCGCGCTGGAGAAGAAGCCCAGAGCGAGAATTGACCACGCCATATGTGCTGGTGTTCCGGTGTTAAAGACGTACATCAGAATCGCAGCCAGACCAGCCAGTACGGTCAGAATGCGTTGCAAATCAAAGAAGCGAAGAATAAAGCTGAACGCCCACATGCCGACCATGTATGACATCCAGAAGTTACTCACCAGCGTGCCCGCGTCGTTCAGGCTCATGCCCAGGCCTTTGGCATACTCAGGCACCCAGGAGATAAAACCTAACTGACCGAGGATGTAGCACAGAGCCGCAACAGAGAGAAACAGTACGCCGATCCCCCACTTTTCTTTCTCTACCGGAGCATCCGTTTTTGGTGCATGTTTGCCCAGTGCTGGGAACTCACAGCCGAAGGTCAGAATAAAAATAGCGACATACACCAGCCCGATGCAGGCATAAACCCAGTACCACTCAATGCTGCGCGCCAGTAGAAACGCGGCGATCATTGGGAAAATCATCCCAGCCATACTGAAGAAGGAGTCAGTAAATAACAGGCGGGAACCGCGCTGACGCCCTTCATACATTTGTGTTATCAGGAATGTACCAATCGACATAGTAATGCCGCTGACCACCCCGAGAATGAACATCGCCGTCGAGAACAGCGCCAGGCTGTGGCTGAACATCAAACCGGCAACCGCCAGCACCATCAGGAGAAAGCCAAAACGTAACTGCGTTTTCAACGGGACGATTTCCATCAGCCAGGCGTTGAGGAAGATAGAGATTAAAATGCCGGCGTTGAGGAAGGTGAAGGTGTTACTCATACTGGAAACAGGCAGATTGAAATAATCGGCGATATTTCCCATCACCATCCCGGTGACAATAACCAACGCACCAGTCAGTGCGTAGGAGAGAAAGCTAATCCATGTGAGCTTGATGCGATTGCTGTTAGTCATGATTGGCCTGCGTTCAAAAATAAAATGGCATAGCGGGATATGCCGCGAGCGGGTGATTTTAGGTGATTTTGTGATCTGTTTAAATGTTTTATTGCAATCGGTTGCTAAATTGCATTTTAAGAGGTGATCTTGATCACGGAATAAAAAGTGATCGTCAGGTTACATATATTTCAGATACGTAAAATTAGGTAAAGGGATGGCCTTGTTCTTGAAGGCTATTTAGAATCTCTTCACTTGCTTTTTTTCTGCTCTGTTTGTTAAGGAAATCTCATGTTCAAATCGACCCTGGCGGCGATGGCTGCTGTTTTCGCTCTTTCTGCTCTTTCTCCCGCAGCAATGGCAGCGAAAGGGGACCCGCACGTATTGTTGACAACCTCAGCTGGTAACATCGAACTGGAGCTGGATAAACAAAAAGCGCCAGTGTCTGTGCAAAACTTTGTCGATTATGTGAACAGCGGTTTTTATAACAACACTACCTTTCACCGCGTCATTCCTGGCTTTATGATTCAGGGCGGCGGTTTCACCGAGCAGATGCAGCAGAAAAAACCAAACCCGCCAATCAAAAATGAAGCCGATAACGGCCTGCGCAACACGCGTGGCACCATCGCGATGGCGCGTACCGCTGACAAAGACAGCGCCACCAGCCAGTTCTTTATCAACGTTGCCGATAACGCCTTCCTTGACCATGGTCAGCGTGATTTCGGTTACGCGGTATTTGGTAAAGTGGTGAAAGGCATGGACGTGGCCGATAAGATTTCCCAGGTGCCGACTCATGACGTTGGTCCGTACCAGAATGTGCCGTCAAAACCGGTAGTTATCCTTTCCGCTAAAGTCCTGCCGTAATGATTTCTCGCGCGGGCAATCTTGCCCGCGCTTCTGCTCTCCCGGCGTAACCCGGATTTGCCGCTTATACTTGTGGCAAATGGACACGTTCAGGGAGGCATCAAGTGAAGAAACTCACCGATAAGCAAAAGTCCCGTCTCTGGGAGCTTCAGCGTAATCGTAATTTCCAGGCCAGTCGCCGTCTTGAAGGCGTCGAGATGCCTTTAGTCACTCTTACTGCCGCAGAGGCTTTAGCGCGCCTTGTAGAGCTGAGGAGGCACTATGAGCGATAAATTCGGCGAAGGGCGCGATCCGTATCTTTATCCAGGCCTTGATATCATGCGTAACCGGCTGAACATCCGCCAGCAACAACGGCTGGAACAGGCCGCTTACGAAATGACGGCGCTGCGTGCTGCGACCATTGAGCTTGGTCCGCTGGTGCGCGGTTTACCGCATTTGCGAACTATCCATCGCCAGCTGTATCAGGATATTTTCGACTGGGCAGGGCAACTGCGTGAAGTTGATATTTATCAGGGCGATACGCCGTTCTGCCACTTTGCTTATATAGAAAAAGAGGGCAATGCCCTGATGCAGGATCTGGAGGAAGAAGGTTATCTGGTTGGCCTGGAGAAAACGAAGTTCGTCGAGCGGCTGGCGCATTACTATTGTGAAATCAACGTGCTGCATCCCTTCCGGGTGGGAAGTGGTCTGGCACAGCGGATCTTCTTCGAGCAACTGGCGATTCATGCCGGATATCAACTGAGCTGGCAGGGTATCGAAAAAGAGGCCTGGAATCAGGCAAATCAGAGTGGGGCAATGGGGGATCTCACCGCACTGCAGATGATATTTAGCAAAGTGGTAAGCGAAGCCGGGGAATCTGAGTAAAATAGCGCGGTTCTTTCGTACCGGAGCCGCCATGATCCTGCTTATTGATAACTACGATTCTTTTACCTGGAACCTCTACCAGTACTTTTGTGAACTGGGGGCGGATGTGCTGGTTAAGCGCAACGATGCGTTGACGTTGGCGGATATCGACGCCCTTAAACCACAAAAAATTGTCATCTCACCCGGCCCCTGTACGCCAGATGAAGCCGGGATCTCCCTTGACGTTATTCGCCACTATGCCGGGCGCTTGCCGATTCTTGGCGTCTGCCTCGGTCATCAGGCAATGGCGCAGGCATTTGGCGGTAAAGTTGTGCGCGCCGCAAAGGTCATGCACGGCAAAACCTCGCCGATTACACATAACGGTGAGGGCGTATTTCGGGGGCTGGCAAATCCACTTACCGTGACACGCTACCATTCGCTGGTGGTGGAACCTGGCTCATTACCAGCGTGCTTTGACGTGACGGCCTGGAGCGAAACCCGCGAGATTATGGGGATTCGCCATCGCCAGTGGGATCTGGAAGGTGTGCAGTTCCATCCAGAAAGTATTCTTAGCGAACAAGGACATCAACTGCTGGCTAATTTCCTGCATCTCTGATTTCCGATTGCCATTCAGTGATTTTTTATGCATATTTTGTGATTGTAATTTCACATTTATTTATGCGTAACAGGGTGATCATGAGATGGCAATTGAACAAACAGCAATTACACGCGCGACTTTCGATGAAGTGATCCTGCCGATTTATGCTCCGGCAGAGTTTATTCCGGTAAAAGGTCAGGGCAGCCGAATCTGGGATCAGCAAGGCAAGGAGTATGTCGATTTCGCGGGTGGCATTGCAGTTACGGCGTTGGGCCATTGCCATCCTGCGCTGGTGAACGCGTTAAAAACCCAGGGCGAAACTCTGTGGCATATCAGTAACGTTTTCACCAATGAACCGGCGCTGCGTCTTGGGCGCAAACTGATTGAGGCGACGTTTGCCGAACGCGTGGTGTTTATGAACTCCGGCACGGAAGCTAACGAAACCGCCTTTAAACTGGCACGCCATTACGCCTGTGTGCGTCATAGCCCGTTCAAAACCAAAATTATTGCCTTCCATAACGCTTTTCATGGTCGCTCGCTGTTTACCGTTTCGGTGGGTGGGCAGCCAAAATATTCCGACGGCTTTGGGCCGAAACCGGCAGACATCATCCACGTTCCCTTTAACGATCTCCATGCAGTGAAAGCGGTGATGGATGATCACACCTGTGCGGTGGTGGTTGAGCCGATCCAGGGCGAGGGCGGTGTGACGGCATCGACGCCAGAGTTTTTGCAGGGCTTGCGCGAGCTGTGCGATCAACATCAGGCATTATTGGTGTTTGATGAAGTGCAGTGCGGGATGGGGCGGACTGGCGATTTGTTTGCTTACATGTACTACGGTGTGACGCCGGATATTCTGACTTCTGCGAAAGCGTTAGGCGGCGGCTTCCCGATTAGCGCCATGCTGACCACGGCGGAAATTGCTTCTGCGTTTCATCCTGGTTCTCACGGTTCCACCTACGGCGGTAATCCTCTGGCCTGTGCAGTAGCGGGCGCGGCGTTTGATATCATCAATACCCCTGAAGTGCTGGAAGGCATTCAGGCGAAACGCCAGCGTTTTGTTGACCATTTGCAGAAGATCGATCAGCAGTACGATGTGTTTAGCGATATTCGCGGTATGGGGCTGTTAATTGGCGCGGAGCTGAAACCACACTACAAAGGTCGGGCGCGTGATTTCCTGTATGCGGGTGCAGAGGTTGGCGTAATGGTGCTGAATGCCGGACCGGATGTGATGCGTTTAGCACCGTCGCTGGTGGTGGAAGATGCGGATATCGATGAAGGGATGCAACGTTTCGCCCACGCGGTGGCGAAGGTGGTTGGGGCGTAAATAAGACGCATCAGGCAAAATATGTCGGATGCGGCGTGAATGCCTTATCCGATGGTTTAGCCTGTATTACGCCTTCGAATCCCGCAACTTGCGACTCAGCCAAATCCCGTGATGCGGTCGCTGACGCCATGCCATCGACGAAATGGTGTGCATGGTGTTCAGATGACCAATAACCCGCTGTAAATGCTGCTCCAGCGTACCTGCCGCGCCTTCGTGCGGCTGCATCTCCGGCGCATCCATGATATTGGCATCGCCAGAACTACCCGGTTCGTCATACTCCAGTCGCTGCTGACAACGCTGAATGGCGATTTCACAAGACTGTAAATACTCTTGTGCCAGTTCAGGTGGCAATGCCCGGTGTTCCCGCGCCAGCGTGGTCATGGCATTAATATGCTCAACAATAAACTGGCTGTGCGTTACCCACAGTTTCATATCTGCCAGATAATGGCTGTTAAACGCCGGTTCCTGCATCGCCTGATTCAATGAGTTATACAGAGTGTTATGTGCCTGATTTACCCGCATTCGCTGCCAGGCCAGTGGCGTAGGTTGCGGATCCTCGCTAAGAATCAAGCGAATCGCTTCCTGATAGGCTTCTAAAGCGTCATGGGCGTTTTTACGCAATAACCCGCTCTGCCACTGCGGCCACAGCCAGACAGTACCGCCGAAAGCAATTAAACAACCAATAATGGTATCGATAAGACGCGGAAGGATGTATTGCTCGCCGTTCAACCACAATAGTTGCAGGGTATACACTGCGGTAATAGTAAAACCGACCGTCGCCCAGCCGTAGTTTTTGCGCAATATCAGGTAGCTGGCGAGGGTGGTAATCAGCATCAACGTCAGGGTGTAACCTTCGGGAATTTTAAAGTGCAGCGCCACGCCCGCAATGATTAACCCGACCACGGTTCCCACGGAGCGATTCACAATCCTCAGACGGGTTGCGCCATAGCCATTTTGTGTCACCAGCAATACCGTCATCAGGATCCAGTACGACTTCGGCAGATGCAGCGCGGTGCCCATCAGGCTGGCAACGCTTAACATCACACTGAGTCGTCCGGCATTGCGTAGCGCCGGAGACTTTAGTGACAGATAACTTTTCAGCGCCGGAAGTAATGGCATTCGCCGCTGTTTATCGGCCAGTAAGTCACGGGCATAGAGCGGTTTTTGGGTGCGCAGCACGCGGGCGATGCGGCTGAAATGCCAGTAGCAGAATTGCCCAACCGGATTATCCGGATGCTGGCGGGCGATTTTTTCCAGTGCGCCAATTTGCTTTTCCATCGTAAAACGCGTTGGCAGGCGATGGTAAAGAATGTCATCAGCCAGCACGCGCAGGCGAGCGGCGACGGTTTGCGCATTCCAGCGGATAACTTCTTCCGCATGGCTACGCTCGACCAGCTTTTGCACCTCTTCCGGCTGATGCAAACTGACCGAAATATGTTCCTGTAAATCCAGCGCCTCCTGGAAAATACGCAGCATCCGCTTGTAGTCAGTATTATTTTGCGCGGAAAGCATATGCATTTGCTGATAGCACTGGGTAATTAGATCGACCGCTTTTTGCTGGCGCACCAGCAGCGGCGGCAGCGCTTTTTCAGGGTCGGTGTGCTGGGTAAGCAGGCTGTATTTGGCTTCACAATAATCTGCCAGTTCACGGTACAGCAGACTTAGTGACTCGCGCAGCGGTTGTTCGCGCCAGATCCAGAACCAAAACCAGTTAAACAATCCGTACCAGAGAGTGCCCAACGCATAGATGAGCAACGGTTCCCAGACCGGCATGTATCCCGCCAGACTGAGGGTAAAAATGGCTGCCAGCAGCGATGCGGGAAGCAATTTTGCGTGCAATGGCCCCAACTCAGCAGTGACGCCAAGTACCAGCGTTAATCCGGTCAGCAAAAAGGGCAGGGGAACATCTTTTGCCAGTAGCAGCTGTGTCAGTAAGCTACAGGTGGCAAACAGCGACGCACCAATGATTAAGCGTTTGAAAAAACGTTTATGAGGCGTATCAAGGCCCGCAATATTGCAACAGGCAGGAACGAGAGAGAAGAGCAGACCGAATCGTAATTCGCCAAGCATTAACCCAACGGCCACGGGCAAACATAGCACCAGCGTTTGTCGAAGTGCATAGTTGATATCGGGGTGATAAATCAGTCTGCGCCACATCGGGGGAAACAAAATGGCGCGCTACCAGGTAACGCGCCACTCCGACGGGATTAACGAGTGCCGTAAACGACGATGGTTTTACCGTGTGCGGAGATCAGGTTCTGATCTTCAAGCATCTTCAGAATGCGTCCCACGGTTTCACGAGAACAGCCGACAATCTGACCGATTTCCTGACGGGTAATTTTGATTTGCATACCGTCCGGGTGAGTCATAGCGTCTGGTTGTTTTGCCAGATTCAGCAGAGTCTGTGCAATGCGGCCCGTCACGTCGAGGAACGCCAGGTTGCCCACTTTCTCTGAAGTGACTTGCAGACGACGCGCCATCTGTGCAGACAGACGCATCAGAATGTCCGGGTTTACCTGAATCAATTGGCGAAATTTTTTGTACGAAATTTCAGCCACTTCACAGGCGGTTTTCGCACGTACCCATGCGCTACGTTCCTGGTCCTCTTCAAACAGGCCCAGTTCGCCAATAAAATCACCCTGATTCAGATAGGAGAGGATCATTTCTTTACCCTCTTCGTCTTTGATCAGCACTGCCACAGAGCCTTTAACGATGTAGTACAGCGTTTCCGCTTTTTCACCCTGGTGAATAAGCGTGCTCTTGGATGGGTACTTATGAATGTGGCAATGAGACAAGAACCATTCGAGAGTCGGGTCTGTTTGCGGTTTGCCAAGCACCATGCGCGGTTATCCTCTGTTATAAGCTTTCTCCAGAGCCAGATAACGCCGCTGTCTCTGGATTGCCGAAATATGCTTCCCGCTACCTGGGAAGGGGCTATCAACTGTACTGCACGGTAATGTGACGTCCTTTGCATACATGCAGTACATCAATGTATTACTGTAGCATCCTGACTGTTTTAGCATAGCTTTCGCTTTGTGTCTCCTGGTGTCTCGCTTCAGCATGACCCAGGTCGCCTTCCGTTGCGCGATTTGGTTAGTACGCGTACTGGATTTGCCCCTATATTTCCAGACATCTGTTATCACTTAACCCATTACAAGCCCGCTGCCGCAGATATTCCCGTGGCGAGCGATAACCCAGCGCACTA
>NZ_MECT01000007.1:0-13750 GCF_001722145.1 Shigella sp. FC1544 | reverse complement strand
GGGAGACTCCTCTGCGCGAGTGTGCGGGGATAATCAAAAACGATACACACCGGGGTTTACCGCGTTAACGGAGCGCGGCGTTGTCCCCTCATAGTCGCCTGTCCGGTGCGATGGTGGAAGAAACCGGACTACATTGAAAATGATAACCATTATCATTTTTGCGGGTCCTTTCCGGCGATCCGGGCCGTTACGGGGCGGCGACCTCGCGGTTTTTCACTATTTATGAAAATTTTTCAGGGAAAATCGTGTCGGTACTTCTCGAATATAACTTTTTGTTTTTTTTAATATTGCATCCGTAAAGGTCCGACATGAAAGTGTCCGAAAATGCCTTTTTCTGGCGTTTTCATGTCGGGCCTTGTATTTGATAATGGGTTGTTTTCATGAAGGTTAATAAAAAGAGGCTTGCCGAAATTTTCAACGTGGACCCGCGGACGATTGAACGCTGGCAGTCTCAGGGACTCCCTTGCGCCTCCAAAGGTAGTAAGGGCATTGAATCTGTATTTGATACTGCCATGGCAATTCAGTGGTATGCGCAGAGGGAAACTGATATCGAAAACGAAAAGCTCCGCAAAGAACTGGACGATTTGCGTGCGGCAGCGGAGTCAGATTTACAACCCGGCACCATTGACTATGAACGCTACCGGCTCACAAAAGCGCAGGCAGATGCGCAGGAACTGAAAAATGCCCGTGAAGACGGAGTAGTGCTGGAAACTGAACTGTTTACCTTCATTCTGCAACGTGTGGCACAGGAGATTTCGGGGATACTTGTGCGTGTGCCGTTGACATTACAGCGTAAATATCCGGACATTTCACCATCACACCTTGATGTGGTGAAAACTGAAATCGCGAAAGCCTCCAATGTTTCAGCTAAGGCCGGTGAAAACGTGGGCGGGTGGATCGATGATTTCAGACGCGCAGAAGGCAGCTAATGCAGCCGGTGCGATAGCTACAGGGCTTTTATCTCTCATTATTCCTGTTCCACTGACGACAGTTCAGTGGGCCAATAAACATTATTACCTTCCTAAAGAGTCGTCTTATACCCCGGGGCGGTGGGAAACACTGCCGTTTCAGGTTGGCATCATGAACTGTATGGGCAACGATCTGATTCGTACGGTTAACCTGATTAAATCTGCCCGTGTTGGTTATACAAAGATGTTGCTGGGAGTGGAGGCTTATTTTATTGAGCATAAATCACGCAACAGCCTTCTTTTTCAGCCCACGGACTCAGCTGCTGAAGATTTTATGAAATCTCATGTTGAGCCAACGATAAGGGATGTTCCTGCATTGCTGGAGCTGGCTCCATGGTTCGGAAGAAAACACCGCGATAATACGCTCACCCTGAAGCGTTTTTCCTCCGGTGTGGGGTTCTGGTGTCTGGGTGGTGCGGCAGCAAAAAACTACCGTGAAAAATCCGTGGATGTGGTCTGTTATGACGAGCTTTCCTCGTTCGAACCGGATGTTGAAAAAGAGGGTTCGTCAACCCTGCTGGGGGATAAACGTATTGAGGGCTCTGTATGGCCAAAATCCATTCGCGGCTCGACGCCTAAAATCAAAGGCTCCTGCCAGATCGAAAAAGCCGCTAACGAGTCGGCACACTTCATGCGTTTTTATGTGCCCTGTCCGCACTGTGGGGAGGAGCAGTATCTGAAATTTGGCGATGATGCCTCGCCTTTCGGTCTTAAGTGGGAGAAGAATAAGCCAGAAAGTGTTTTCTACCTTTGTGAGCATCATGGCTGTGTGATCCATCAGTCTGAGCTTGACCAGAGTAACGGGCGGTGGATCTGTGAAAACACGGGCATGTGGACCCGTGACGGCCTGATGTTTTTCAGCGCCCGGGGTGATGAAATTCCGCCGCCGCGCTCCATCACTTTCCATATCTGGACGGCGTACAGTCCGTTCACCACCTGGGTACAGATTGTCTATGACTGGCTGGATGCACTGAAAGATCCCAACGGCCTGAAAACCTTTGTGAACACCACGCTGGGCGAGACCTGGGAAGAGGCCGTGGGCGAAAAACTCGATCACCAGGTACTGATGGATAAGGTTGTGCGTTACACGACGGCGGTGCCTGCCCGGGTGGTTTATCTGACGGCGGGCATTGACTCGCAGCGAAACCGTTTTGAGATGTATGTCTGGGGATGGGCTCCGGGAGAGGAAGCCTTTCTGGTGGATAAAATCATCATTATGGGGCGTCCCGATGAGGAAGAGACGCTATTACGTGTGGATGCGGCGATCAACAAAAAATACCGCCATGCAGACGGAACCGAAATGACTATTTCCCGTGTCTGCTGGGACATCGGGGGGATTGATGGCGAAATCGTTTATCAGAGGTCAAAAAAACACGGTGTTTTCCGGGTGCTGCCGGTAAAAGGCGCATCTGTCTATGGCAAGCCGGTGATCACCATGCCAAAAACCCGCAATCAGCGGGGCGTGTATCTGTGTGAAGTGGGGACGGACACCGCAAAAGAAATTCTCTATGCCCGTATGAAAGCCGATCCCACGCCTGTGGATGAAGCCACGTCGTATGCCATCCGTTTTCCTGATGATCCGGAGATTTTTTCGCAGACAGAGGCGCAGCAACTGGTGGCGGAAGAGCTTGTGGAGAAGTGGGAAAAAGGAAAGATGCGTCTGCTGTGGGATAACAAAAAGCGGCGTAACGAAGCGCTGGACTGCCTGGTGTATGCCTACGCGGCATTACGTGTGTCCGTGCAACGCTGGCAGCTTGATCTGGCTGTACTGGCAAAATCCCGGGAAGAAGAGACGACCCGGCCAACCCTTAAAGAACTGGCAGCGAAGCTGTCCGGAGGAGTGAATGGTTACAGTCGCTGAACTGCAGGCGCTGCGTCAGGCGCGCCTTGATTTATTAACCGGTAAACGGGTGGTGTCTGTCCAGAAAGATGGTCGCAGAATTGAATATACGGCAGCTTCTCTGGATGAGCTTAACCGGGCGATCAATGATGCGGAGTCGGTACTGGGGACAACCCGCCGTCGCCGTCGTCCGCTGGGAGTGAGGTTATGAAACGAACGCCTGTCCTGATTGATGTGAACGGCGTTCCGCTTCGGGAGAGCCTCAGCTACACCGGTGGCGGTGCAGGATTTGGCGGGCAAATGGCAGAGTGGTTGCCACCCTCGCAGAGTGCCGATGCGGCCCTGCTGCCCGCGTTGCGTCTGGGGAATGCCCGTGCAGATGATCTGGTGCGCAATAACGGAATAGCGGCCAATGCGGTGGCACTGCATAAGGATCACATTGTCGGGCATATGTTTCTGATTAGCTACCGTCCGAACTGGCGCTGGCTGGGGATGCGGGAGACCGCGGCAAAAAGTTTTGTCGATGAGGTGGAGGCGGCCTGGTCAGAATACGCAGAAGGGATGTTTGGTGAGATCGACGTGGAAGGGAAACGCACGTTTACGGAATTTATCCGTGAAGGTGTGGGCGTTCATGCGTTTAACGGCGAAATCTTTGTGCAGCCGGTCTGGGATACGGAGAGTACGCAACTGTTTCGTACGCGTTTTAAAGCCGTGAGTCCGAAACGGGTGGACACGCCAGGACACGGTATGGGGAACCGTTTTCTGCGGGCTGGTGTGGAGGTTGATCGATATGGCCGTGCCGTTGCGTACCATATCTGTGAGGATGATTTTCCTCGCTCCGGGAGTGGACGATGGGAACGGATCCCGCGTGAACTACCCACCGGGCGTCCGGCCATGCTGCATATTTTCGAGCCGGTGGAGGACGGGCAGACCCGTGGAGCCAATCAGTTTTACAGCGTTATGGAACGGCTGAAGATGCTGGATTCCCTGCAGGCAACACAGCTTCAGTCGGCCATAGTGAAGGCGATGTATGCAGCGACGATTGAAAGTGACCTTGATACCGAAAAGGCCTTTGAATATATCGCCGGTGCGCCGCAGGGGCAGAAGGATAATCCGCTTATTAATATTCTGGATAAGTTCTCCACCTGGTATGACACGAATAGCGTGACGCTGGGCGGTGTCAAAATTCCGCACCTTTTCCCCGGTGATGATCTGAAACTTCAGACCGCGCAGGATTCAGACAATGGATTTTCGGCGCTTGAACAGGCGCTGCTGCGGTATATCGCCGCCGGTCTTGGCGTTTCCTACGAACAGTTGTCCCGTGATTACTCGAAGGTCAGTTATTCAAGTGCCCGCGCATCCGCCAATGAGTCGTGGCGCTATTTTATGGGGCGGCGAAAATTTATTGCGTCCCGGCTGGCCACGCAGATGTTTTCCTGCTGGCTGGAAGAGGCACTTCTTCGGGGGATTATTCGTCCGCCACGGGCACGTTTTGATTTTTATCAGGCGCGATCAGCCTGGTCACGGGCTGAGTGGATTGGAGCCGGAAGAATGGCCATTGACGGGCTCAAGGAGGTTCAGGAATCAGTGATGCGCATTGAGGCCGGACTGAGCACGTATGAGAAAGAGCTGGCGCTGATGGGCGAGGATTATCAGGACATTTTCCGCCAGCAGGTCAGGGAATCTGCAGAGCGGGAAAAAGCCGGACTCTCACGTCCGGTGTGGATAGCGCAGGCGTATCAGCAGCAGATAGCGGAGAGTCGCAGGCCGGAAGAGGAGACAACACCACGTGAGACGTAATCTTTCACACATTATTGCCGCAGCATTCAATGAACCGCTGCTTCTGGAGCCCGCCTATGCGCGGGTTTTCTTTTGCGCGCTCGGGCGCGAGATGGGCGCAGCAAGTCTTTCGGTACCACAACAGCAGGTACAGCTTGATGCTCCCGGAATGCTGGCTGAAACGGACGAGTACATGGCCGGAGGTAAACGACCGGCCCGTGTTTACCGGGTGGTGAACGGTATTGCGGTACTGCCGGTGACCGGCACGCTGGTGCACCGGCTGGGGGGGATGCGGCCATTTTCCGGAATGACTGGCTATGACGGCATTGTCGCCTGTCTTCAGCAGGCAATGGCAGATAGCCAGGTGCGGGGCATACTGCTGGACATTGACAGTCCGGGTGGGCAGGCCGCCGGCGCGTTTGACTGCGCTGACATGATTTACCGCCTCCGTCAGCAGAAGCCGGTCTGGGCACTGTGCAATGACACGGCCTGTTCTGCAGCCATGCTGCTGGCGTCGGCCTGCTCCCGACGGCTGGTTACCCAGACATCCCGTATCGGCTCCATTGGCGTGATGATGAGCCATGTCAGCTATGCCGGTCATCTGGCGCAGGCCGGTGTGGATATCACGCTGATTTATGCCGGGGCGCACAAGGTGGATGGCAATCAGTTTGAAGCGTTGCCGGCAGAGGTTCGCCAGGATATGCAGCAGCGGATTGATGCGGCGCACCGGATGTTTGCCGAAAAAGTGGCGATGTATACCGGGTTGTCTGTGGATGCGGTCACGGGAACAGAGGCCGCCGTTTTTGAAGGTCAGTCCGGCATTGAGGCCGGGCTGGCGGATGAATTAATCAATGCGTCGGATGCCATCAGTGTGATGGCCACGGCGCTGAACAGTAATGTCAGAGGAGGCACTATGCCGCAATTAACTGCAACGGAAGCCGCCGTGCAGGAGAACCAGCGAGTGATGGGGATCCTGACATGCCAGGAAGCGAAAGGACGTGAACAGCTTGCCACGATGCTGGCAGGGCAACAGGGCATGAGCGTTGAACAGGCCCGGGCGATTCTGGCCGCGGCGGCACCGCAGCAGCCGGTGGCATCCGCGCAGAGTGAAGCCGATCGCATTATGGCGTGTGAAGAAGCGAACGGTCGTGAACAACTGGCAGCAACGCTGGCGGCGATGCCGGAGATGACGGTGGAAAAAGCCCGCCCGATCCTGGCTGCTTCACCGCAGGCGAATGCCGGACCATCACTCCGTGATCAGATCATGGCACTGGATGAGGCAAAAGGGGCTGAGGCGCAGGCTGAACAGCTGGCTGCCTGCCCGGGAATGACCGTGGAGAGCGCCCGGGCTGTGCTGGCTGCGGGATCAGGTAAGGCAGAACCGGTCTCTGCATCCACAACCGCCCTGTTTGAACATTTCATGGCGAACCATTCACCGGCTGCGGTCCAGGGGGAGCGTGTCACAGGCGTCAGAAGACGGTGATGCGGACGTGAAAATGCTCATGGCCATGCCATGAAGTCAGTGCTGAACATCAATACGAGGTTTTAACAATATGGTGACGAAAACCATCACTGAACAGCGTGCGGAAGTACGTATTTTTGCCGGTAATGATCCGGCTCACACCGCCACAGGCAGCAGCGGGATTTCCTCGGCAACACCGGCACTGACACCCCTGATGCTGGATGGGGCCACCGGGAAACTGGTGGTCTGGGATGGACAGAAAGCCGGTAGTGCGGTTGGCATACTGGTACTGCCGCTTGAAGGCACAGAGGCGGTGCTGACGTATTACAAGTCGGGGACCTTTGCGACGGAGGCAATCCGCTGGCCTGACAGTGTGGATGAACACAAAAAGGCAAATGCCTTTGCCGGCACCGCCCTGAGTCACGCGGCGCTGCCGTAACACGTTATCAGGCCACCGCGTTGGCCTGACTGATTTCTTAATGAAAGGAACTGATTTATGGGATTGTTTACGACCCGCCAGTTACTCGGTTATACCGAACAAAAAGTTAAATTCCGTGCGCTGTTTCTGGAGCTGTTTTTCCGCCGTACGGTGAATTTCCACACCGAAGAGGTGATGCTGGACAAAATTACCGGAAAAACGCCGGTGGCGGCCTATGTCTCCCCGATCGTTGAAGGAAAAGTGCTTCGCCATCGCGGTGGTGAAACCCGCGTGTTACGTCCGGGCTACGTCAAGCCCAAACACGAATTTAATTACCAGCAGGCGGTTGAGCGCCTTCCTGGTGAAGATCCGGCTCAGCTGAACGACCCGGCCTACCGTCGTCTGCGTATCATTACCGATAACCTCAAACAGGAAGAGCACGCCATTGTCCAGGTGGAAGAAATGCAGGCGGTGAATGCCGTGCTGTATGGCAAATACACCATGGAAGGGGATCAGTTTGATACTGTCGAGGTGGATTTCGGGCGCTCTGAAGGAAATAACATTGAGCTGGCTGACGGTAAAAAATGGTCTGAGCAGGACCGTGATACGTTTGATCCGACGCATGATATTGACCTCTACTGCGATCAGGCCAGCGGCCTTGTGAATATCGCCATTATGGACGGTACGGTCTGGCGTCTGCTGAATGGCTTTAAGCTGTTCCGCGAAAAACTGGATACCCGTCGCGGCTCAAATTCACAACTCGAAACGGCAGTGAAAGACCTGGGGGCGGTGGTGTCCTTCAAGGGGTATTACGGCGATCTGGCCATTGTGGTGGCGAAAACGTCTTATGTGGCAGAGGACGGTACCGAAAAACGTTATCTGCCGGAGGGCACACTGGTCCTGGGGAATACGGCAGCAGAGGGCATTCGTTGCTATGGTGCCATTCAGGATGCGCAGGCGTTGTCCGAAGGTGTGGTGGCCTCTTCCCGTTATCCGAAACACTGGCTGACTGTGGGCGATCCGGCCCGTGAATTCACCATGACGCAGTCCGCACCGCTGATGGTGCTGCCGGATCCGGATGAGTTTGTGGTGGTACAGGTGAAATAATCCGTGAGCGGGGGCGAAATGCCCCCGTGTCTTTTTTCACAGGAGGCTGAGATGGCAACAAAAGAAGAAAATCTGAATCGTCTTCGTCAACTGGCTGGCCTGCTGGGGCGCGAGGCGGATATGTCGGGGAGTGCTGCGGATATTGCTCAACGTGTGTCTGAGTGGGAAGAGGAGCTTGCTGTTTCCCCGGAGGGCATTATGCACTCTGATGAGAGCGGGGCTGATCAAAATCACACAGACGATGGTGAGCAGTTGAACAACACGGATGCTACGGATGATGTTAAAGCGGTCCGTGTGCGGAAATGCCTGCATGTGATGGGGTATTGCCCGGAGACAGGCCGTCCCGTTGAACTGACGTACCGGGGCATGCGTGTTATGGTGCCATCACCACTGGCGACAGCCATGATACAGCACGGAACGGCTGAGCATGCGTGATTTTCAGAATGCCTTTGATGCTGCCCTTGCCGGGGTGGACAGCACGATTGTTGAAGTGATGGGGCTCTGTGCGCAGTTCACCTCGGGAGCACAGCGTGGAAGCGAAGTTCAGGGGGTTTTTGACGATCCGGAGTCGCTGGGTTTTGCCGGTGGCGGGGGCCGTATTGAAGGAAGCAGCCCGTCATTATTTGTGCGGACGGATACGGTGCGTGCCGTGCGGCGTGGTGACACGCTGACCATTAACGGCGAGATGTTCTGGGTGGATCGTATTTCTCCGGATGACGGGGGCAGCTGTTATCTCTGGCTCAACCGTGGTCAACCACCCGCAGTTAACCGGCGACGATAAACGCAGGGTGAAATTATGGCGATAAAAGGGCTTGATCAGGCGATTGACAATCTGAGCCGGGTTCGTAAAAACGCCATTCCGGCGGCTTCAGCAATGGCCATTAACCGCGTGGCCACAACGGCGATTAATCAGTCTTCATCACAGGTTGCCCGGGAGACAAAGGTTCGCCGGAAACTGGTTAAGGAACGGTCCAGACTGAAACGGGCGACGGTCAGAAATCCGAATGCCAGAATTATCGTTAACCGCGGTGATCTCCCTGTGATTAAGCTGGGGATCAGGATGCTGGGGCGTCGCCCGAACAGCATACTTAAAGCCGGTCAGCATCGGTATCAGCGGGCATTTATTCAGCGATTAAAAAATGGTCGCTGGCATGTCATGCAGCGTGTGGCCGGGAAAAACCGTTACCCCATTGATGTGGTGAAAATCCCGATGGCGGCCCCACTGAAACAGGCATTTGATGAGAATGTTGACCGTATCCGGCGTGAACGCCTGCCTAAAGAACTGGCATACGCGCTGAAACAACAACTGAGGATTGCAATAAAACGATGAAACACACTGACATTCGTGCCGCAGTGCTGGATGCACTCGAGCAGCATGAACACGGGGCGACGCTGTTTGATGGTCGCCCCGTTGTTTTTGACGAAGAGGATTTTCCTGCGATCGCGGTTTATCTGACGGATGCAGAGTATACCGGTGAAGAGCTGGATGCAGATACCTGGCGGGCCACGCTGCATATTGAGGTGTTTTTACCGGCACAGGTACCGGATTCAGAGCTTGATCAGTGGATGGAAAGCCGGATTTACCCGGCGATGACCGCGATCCCGGCACTGGCAGGACTGATTACCACGATGGTTACGCAGGGCTATGAGTATCGTCGTGATGACGATATGGCGTTATGGAGTTCTGCAGATCTGACTTATTCCATTACATACGAGATGTGAGGGCGAGATGACGGCAGAATCCTACGATGATAACTACCTGGATGATGAAGACGCGGACTGGACCGCGACCGGGCAGGGGCAGAAATCTGCAGGTGATACCAGTTTTACGCTGGCCTGGAAACCGGGAGAGGAAGGCCAGAAAGGGCTTATAGGCTGGTTTGAAAGCGGCGATGTCCGGGCCTATAAAATCCGTTTTCCGAATGGCACGGTGGATGTGTTTCGTGGCTGGGTCAGCAGTATCGGTAAGGCCGTGACGGCGAAAGAAGTGATCACCCGCACGGTGAAAGTCACTAACGTGGGTAAACCTTCTGTAGCGGAAGAACGCAGCAAAATTACGCCGGTCAGTGCGATTAAGGTGACGCCGACATCCGGTACGGTGGCAAAAGGGAAAACAACCACCCTGACGGTTTCTTTTGAGCCGGAAAGTGCAACCGACAAGACGTTCAGAGCGGTTTCCGCCGATCCGTCGAAAGCCACCATTAGTGTGAAAGATATGACAATTACGGTAAACGGCGTGGCGACAGGTAAGGTGCAGATCCCTGTGGTGAGCGGAAATGGTCAGTTCGCCGCAGTGGCTGAAGTCACCGTTACTGAAGCGGGCGCTGCAGGGTAAACGGAGGTAATACATGTTTCTGAAAACAGAACAATTTGAATATAACGGTGTGTCTGTCACGCTTTCCGAATTGTCTGCGCTGCAGCGTATCGAGCATCTTGCCCTCCTGAAACGGCGTGCAGAACAGGCAGAATCCTGCGGCAACCTGCAGGTAAGCGTGGAAGATCTCGTCAGAACCGGCGCGTTTCTGGTGGCGATGTCCCTGTGGCATAACCATCCACAGAAAACGCAGTCACCGTCAATGAATGAGGCCGTGATGAAGATAGAGCAGGAAGTGCTCACCACCTGGCCTGCCGATGCCATTGCCCGGGCGGAAGACGTGGTGTTGTGCCTGTCCGGGATGATCGAAGCTGTTCGTCCGGATACTGATATTACTGAAGTGGCGAAAAATAACACGCTGACTGATGATGATTTTTCTGCGGGAAAGTCTTCGACGGCGAGCTGAACTTTGCCCTCAGACTGGCGCGTGAGATGGGGAGACCCGACTGGCGCGCCATGCTTGCCGGGATGACATCCACCGAATATGCCGACTGGCACCGTTTTTACCGTACGCATTATTTTCAGGATACCCAGCTGGATATGCATTTTTCCGGGCTGACGTACGCTGTACTCAGCCTGTTTTTTTGCGATCCGGATATGCATCCCTCTGATTTCAGTCTGCTTGTCCCCCGGCATGAGGAAGAGCAGGTGGAGAGGCCGGATGAGGACAAAATGCTGATGCAGAAAGCGGCAGGACTTGCCGGAGGCGTCCGGTTCGGTGGGGACGGAGGGCGCGATATTTTATCGTCTGCGGATGTGGCGGATGTCATGGTGGATGATGCCGCATTAATGATGGCTTCAGCGGGGATTCCGGGAGGTGTGAGATATGTCCCAGCCGGTTGGTGATCTTGTTATTGACCTGAGTCTGGATGCTGTCCGTTTCGATGAGCAGATGAGCCGGGTAAGGCGTCATTTTTCAGGTCTGGATACCGACGCCAGAAAAACCGCCAGTGCTGTTGAACAGGGCCTGAGCCGCCAGGCGCTGGCTGCACAAAAAGCCGGGATTTCCGTCGGGCAGTATAAAGCGGCCATGCGAACCCTGCCCGCACAGTTTACGGATATCGCCACGCAGCTTGCAGGTGGTCAGAATCCCTGGCTGATCCTGCTGCAACAGGGCGGTCAGGTGAAGGACTCCTTCGGCGGGATGATCCCCATGTTCAGGGGGCTTGCCGGTGCGATCACCCTGCCGATGGTCGGGGTCACCTCGCTGGCGGTGGCGACAGGTGCGCTGGTGTACGCCTGGTACCAGGGAGATTCCACGCTTTCAGCGTTTAATAAAACCCTGGTTCTTTCCGGTAATCAGTCCGGACTGACTGCCGATCGTATGCTGACTCTCTCAAGAGCCGGGCAGGCAGCAGGGCTGACGTTTAACCAGGCGAGAGAGTCACTGGCAGCCCTGGTGAATGCCGGTGTGCGTGGTGGTGAACAGTTTGATGCCATCAACCAGAGTGTCGCGCGTTTTGCGTCTGCATCCGGTGTGGAGGTGGATAAAGTCGCTGAAGCCTTCGGGAAGCTGACCACTGACCCGACGTCGGGACTGATGGCGATGGCGCGCCAGTTCCGTAACGTGACGGCAGAGCAGATTGCGTATGTTGCACAGCTGCAGCGTTCCGGAGACGAGGCCGGGGCATTGCAGGCGGCGAACGATATCGCCACGAAAGGCTTTGATGAGCAGACCCGTCGCCTGAAAGAAAACATGGGAACACTGGAGACCTGGGCGGATAAAACAGGGAAGGCATTCAAATCGATGTGGGATGCCATTCTGGATATCGGTCGTCCTGAATCCTCAGCGGATATGCTCGCCAGTGCGCAGAAGGCATTTGATGAGGCGGATAAAAAATGGCAGTGGTACCAGAGCCGGAGCCAGCGCCGGGGAAAGACCTCCTCTTTTCGTGCGAACCTTCAGGGGGCATGGGATGACCGGGAAAATGCCCGTCTGGGTCTGGCAGCGGCCACGCTGCAGTCGGATATGGAAAAAGCCGGTGAACTGGCGGCAAGGGACCGGGCTGAGCGTGAGGCGTCACAGCTGAAGTATACCGGAGAGGCGCAGAAGGCGTATGAGCGCCTGCAGACGCCGCTGGATAAATATACCGCCCGTCAGAAAGAGCTGAATAAGGCCCTGAAAGACGGAAAAATCCTGCAGGCGGATTACAACACGCTGATGGCGTCGGCAAAAAAGGATTATGAATCGACGCTGAAAAAGCCGTCAGGTGTGAAGGTGTCTGCCGGTGAGCGCCAGGAAGACCGGGCGCATGCAGCCATGCTGGCGCTTGAAACCGAGCTCAGGACGCTGGAAAAACACAGCGGTGTGAATGAGAAAATCAGCCAGCAGCGCCGGGATTTATGGGAAGCGGAAAATCAGTATGTGGTCCTGAAAGAGGCCGCCACGAAACGGCAGTTATCTGAGCAGGAAAAATCCCTGCTGGCCCATGAGAAAGAAACGCTGGAGTACAAACGCAGCTGGCTGAGCTGGGCGACAAGATTGAACACCAGAAACGGCTGAATGAGCTGGCACAGCAGGCGGCGCGGTTTGAACAGCAGCAGAGCGCGAAGCAGGCGGCAATCAGCGCAAAAGCACGCGGACTCACCGACCGTCAGGCGCAGCGGGAGTCGGAAGAGCAGCGCCTTCGTGAGGTGTACGGTGATAATCCGGCTGCGCTGGCGAAGGCCACATCTGCACTGAAGAACACCTGGTCTGCGGAGGAGCAGCTTCGTGGAAGCTGGATGGCCGGGATGAAGTCCGGCTGGGGCGAGTGGGCGGAAAGTGCGACGGACAGTTTTTCGCAGGTTAAAAACGCGGCCACGCAGACCTTTGACGGTATTGTACAGAATATGGCAGCGATGCTGACCGGCAGCGAACAGAACTGGCGTGGTTTCACCCGTTCTGTGCTGTCCATGCTGACAGAGATTTTTCTGAAGCAGGCGATGGTGGGGATAGTCGGGAGTATCGGCAGCGCCATTGGCGGGGCTGTTGGTGGCGGCGCATCCGCGTCAGGCGGTACAGCCATTCAGGCTGCGGCGCGAACTTCCATTTCGCGACCGGGGGATTTACGGGGACGGGGGGTAAATATGAACCTGCGGGGATTGTTCATCGCGGGGAGTTTGTCTTCACGAAGGAGGCGACCAGCCGGATTGGCGTGGGAAATCTTTACCGGCTGATGCGCGGCTATGCCACCGGCGGTTATGTCGGTGGCACCGGAAGTCCGGCGCAAATGCGGCGTTCAGAGGGTATCAGATTTGAGCAGAACAACAACGTGGTGATTCAGAACGACGGTACGAATGGTCTGCCAGGTCCACAGATGCTGAAGGCAGTGTATGACATGGCCCGCAAGGGTGCCCGTGATGAAATTCAGGCACAGATGCGCGATGGTGGTCTGTTCTCCGGAGGTGGACGATGAAGACCTTCCGCTGGAAAGTGAAACCCGGTATGGATGTGGCTTCAGCCCCTTCCGTCAGGAAAGTGCGCTTTGGTGATGGCTATTCCCAGCGAGCGCCTGCCGGGCTGAATGCCGACCTGAAAACGTACAGCGTGACGCTTTCTGTTCCCCGTTGGGAGGCCACGGCGCTTGAGTCGTTTCTGGCTGAGCACGGGGGCTGGAAATCCTTTCTGTGGACGCCGCCTTATGAGTGGCGGCAGATAAAGGTGACCTGCGCAAAATGGTCGTCGCGGGTCAGTATGCTGCGTGTTGAGTTCAGCGCAGAGTTTGAACAGGTGGTGAACTGATGCAGGATATCCGGCAGGAAACACTGAATGAATGCACCCGTGCGGAGCAGTCGGCCAGCGTGGTGCTCTGGGAAATCG
>NZ_MECT01000006.1:0-13757 GCF_001722145.1 Shigella sp. FC1544 | reverse complement strand
GCCACCGTGTATTTCTGGTCAACAACCAGTTGAGCGGATTCGCGTTTAAACTCTGCGCTAAAATTTCTTTTTTTCATTGGAGCACCTGTGTTGTTCTGAGGTGAGCATATCACCTCTGTTCAGGTGGCCAAATTCAGTGTGCCACTTCAGATCTAATGCCTGCATTTGCTCTGCCGAAAGTCCGGTATATCGTTGTATCCATTCAGGATCGGCCCCATTCTGCAACAACAATCGGAGGAGGCTCCGTTCCCCTTCTACTTTCCCTTCTTTCCTCCCCCTCTCCCTTCCCAACAGCCATCCATCATTATGAATTCGCTCTGCAATTGTCATTATTCGCTCCCTGTGGTGTGGCATTCGCCTGGTAAGTTCGCTGATAAACGCCTTAAAACGCGCTTCATCGCCAGTCAGTAAAATGTAATTTAACAGCGCAGTTATCTGGCTGTCATTAGCACACTCTGTAACCAGTAATACTACCAGTTGGTCAATAAGCCCCATCAAATCGCGCTGGCGAATATGCTTTTGGATCAACTCCAACAGGGCGACTCTGCGATGCTGCACAATCTCGTCGTCTGGCACGACAGTGACATCCACCAGCGGGAACGCTGCGCTATAAAGTTTCCGTGCGGTAGTCGGGGCGGCAAATTCGTCCAGCCAGCACAGGGACCAGGGGTAAGGACTACGGCTACCGTGATAAAACAGCATCGGGATAACCAGCGGTAGCGGCCGGCGTTTATCATGCTCGATATGGCGCTGCATCACCGCCATGGAATATCGCATCAGGCGAAATGCCATATGAATATCCTCGCGGCTCTGATGTTCAATCACTACGTAAATATAACCATCACCTTCACGGGTCTTTACCGACCACAGAATATCGGAGTGTAGCGCCCGCAATTTTTCATCGACAAAGCTGGCGGATTCCAGTTTTAAGCTGTCGAGATCGCACAGTTCACGTAAATCTTTGGGTAAGTGGATCTCCATAAAATCCCGCGCGGTGTCAGGGTGAGTGAGAAAGGATTTAAATAATGCGTCATGTGGCGTGCTGGTCGTGAAGTTTGTCATGGCGATCCGTCACCTGTAGATAAGATGGCCCGACTTTAGCGACTAACAAAACCATTCTCACCCGGCAATTTCTCGTTCCCCGAGGTGCTTTCCAGGCGTCTGCAAACGATACATTTTTCCGGAAACAGGCTCGCGTTTTACATTTCCTGTACCCGGCAGATATTCCCCTTTCCACCGCGCTCTTTTGATTAACCGCAAATTTTAATTACACTTAAGGTGTATATTTTCTATGCAACCCATCAATTAAAGAGGTGTAATGTGCTGATGACTATTTGTAATCGTTATACATTCTGACCTGGAGTCAGAAGGTATTTCTCTGTCTGTGTGTTCACAGGCAGTGTGGTTGATTACATGAAATTCAGTACATTTGCAGTCTCGTTGCCCTTCTCGCCTGCCTTTCGTCATTACCGACGGTATTGAATTTCGTTTTCCCCGTTGGGGTTCTCCGAACAAGGAGTTGTTTGTTATGCCACGTTTTTTTGCCCGCCATGCCGCCACGCTGTTTTTCCCGATGGCGTTGATTTTGTATGACTTTGCCGCGTACCTGTCGACGGATCTGATCCAGCCGGGGATCATTAATGTGGTCCGTGATTTTAATGCCGATGTCAGTCTGGCCCCGGCAGCCGTCAGTCTCTATCTCGCGGGCGGTATGGCGTTACAGTGGCTGCTGGGGCCGCTTTCCGACAGGATTGGCCGCAGGCCGGTGCTGATTACCGGGGCGCTAATATTTACCCTTGCCTGCGCTGCGACAATGTTCACAACGTCTATGACACAGTTTCTTATCGCGCGTGCAATTCAGGGCACCAGTATCTGTTTTATTGCCACCGTTGGTTATGTCACGGTGCAGGAGGCGTTCGGCCAGACAAAAGGGATCAAGTTGATGGCGATTATCACCTCCATCGTACTGATTGCGCCGATTATTGGCCCGCTTTCCGGCGCAGCTCTGATGCACTTTGTGCACTGGAAAGTCCTTTTTGCCATCATTGCAGTTATGGGGTTTATCTCATTTGTTGGCTTACTGCTGGCGATGCCAGAGACGGTGAAGCGCGGCGCGGTTCCATTTAGCGCCAAAAGCGTCTTTCGCGATTTTCGTAATGTCTTTTGCAATCGGCTGTTCCTCTTTGGCGCAACAACCATCTCTTTAAGCTATATCCCAATGATGAGTTGGGTGGCTGTCTCGCCGGTGATCCTGATCGACGCGGGCAGCTTAACAACTTCGCAGTTCGCCTGGACACAGGTTCCGGTGTTCGGCGCGGTGATTGTCGCGAATGCCATCGTGGCGCGTTTCGTTAAAGATCCGACCGAACCGCGCTTTATCTGGCGTGCTGTACCCATTCAACTGGTCGGCCTCGCGCTGTTGATTATCGGCAATCTGCTGTCACCGCACGTCTGGCTGTGGTCGGTGCTGGGCACCAGTTTGTATGCTTTCGGGATTGGTTTGATCTTCCCGACCTTATTCCGCTTTACGCTTTTTTCCAATAACTTACCGAAAGGGACCGTCTCCGCATCGCTGAATATGGTGATCCTGATGGTGATGTCTGTCTCGGTCGAAATCGGCCGCTGGCTGTGGTTTAACGGCGGTCGCTTGCCGTTTCATCTGTTAGCCGTCGTGGCGGGCGTTATCGTCGTTTTCACCCTGGCAGGATTGCTTAATCGCGTGCGCCAACATCAGGCTGCCGAGCTGGCGGAGGAGCGGTGATTTTTGCGCGATCCTGCCGTCAGGCTCTATTCTTAACGTTATGAATAAACTCATTGAACTCAGACGCGCCAAAATGTTGGCGCTCTCTTTACTGCTTATCGCCGCTGCTACCTTTGTCGTTACGCTGTTTTTGCCGCCCAATTTTTGGGTGAGCGGCGTGAAGGCGATTGCTGAAGCGGCGATGGTCGGCGCGCTGGCGGACTGGTTTGCGGTGGTGGCGCTGTTTCGCCGCGTGCCGATTCCGATCATTTCTCGTCATACGGCGATTATCCCGCGTAATAAAGACCGGATTGGCGAAAATCTCGGTCAGTTCGTGCAGGAAAAATTTCTCGATACCCAGTCGCTGGTGGCATTGATTCGACGTCACGAACCGGCGTTGTTGATTGGCAACTGGTTTAGTCAGCCGGAGAACGCCCGCCGCGTTGGTCAGCATCTGTTGCAGATCATGAGCGGTTTTCTTGAACTGACCGATGATGCGCGTATTCAGCGCCTGCTTAAGCGCGCGGTCCATCGGGCGATTGATAAGGTCGATCTTTCCGGAACCAGTGCGTTGATGCTGGAGAGTATGACCAAAAACGATCGTCATCAGGTGCTGCTCGATACGCTGATCGCACAGTTGATCGCCCTTCTCCAGCGCGATAAATCGCGCAAGTTTATTGCCCAGCAAATTGTTCGCTGGCTGGAGAGCGAGCATCCGCTGAAAGCCAAAATTTTGCCTACTGAATGGCTGGGCGAACATAGCGCGGAGTTGGTTTCTGACGCGGTGAATTCTTTGCTTGATGATATCAGCCGCGATCGTGCGCATCAGATCCGTCATGCGTTTGATCGCGCCACTTTTGCCCTGATCGACAAGCTGAAAAACGATCCGGAAATGGCAGCGCGAGCCGATGCCGTAAAAAGTTATCTGAAAGAAGATGAAGCTTTTAACCGCTATCTCAGTGAATTGTGGGGGGATTTACGGGAATGGCTGAAAGCGGATATCAACAGTGAAGATTCTCGTGTGAAAGAACGTATCGCGCGGGCGGGTCAATGGTTTGGCGAAACGTTAATTGCCGATGATGCCTTGCGGGCATCGTTAAATGGTCACCTGGAACAAGCCGCGCACCGCGTCGCGCCTGAGTTTTCCGCATTCCTGACGCGCCACATCAGCGATACAGTAAAAAGCTGGGATGCTCGAGATATGTCGCGGCAAATCGAGTTAAATATCGGCAAAGATCTGCAGTTTATCCGTGTCAACGGTACGCTGGTTGGCGGTTGTATTGGGCTAATTTTATATTTGTTGTCGCAGCTCCCGGCCTTGTTCCCCCTCAGCAATTTTTAGAAATCCATGAAAAACTAAGTGGCTAACCGCGAGAGAGATCAAATAAACCATACTAAAAGAATGGTAATAATGTGGCCTCTTTTCATTATCTCCCGTGGTACGGGGAAGGAAAATCATGTCACTTATCACCGATCTACCCGCCATTTTCGATCAGTTCTCTGAAGCTCGCCAGAAAGGCTTTCTCACCGTCATGGATCTCAAGGAGCGCGGCATTCCGCTGGTTGGCACTTACTGCACCTTTATGCCGCAAGAGATCCCGATGGCAGCCGGTGCGGTTGTGGTTTCGCTCTGTTCTACCTCTGATAAAACCATTGAAGAAGCGGAGAAAGATCTGCCGCGCAACCTCTGCCCGCTGATTAAAAGCAGCTACGGCTTCGGCAAAACCGATAAATGCCCCTACTTCTACTTTTCGGATCTGGTGGTCGGTGAAACCACCTGCGACGGCAAAAAGAAAATGTATGAATACATGGCGGAGTTTAAGCCCGTTCATGTGATGCAGTTGCCGAACAGCGTTAAGGACGATGCCTCGCGTGCGTTATGGAAAGCCGAGATGCTGCGCTTGCAAAAAACGGTAGAAGAACGTTTTGGGCACGAGATTAGCGAAGATGCTCTGCGCGATGCCATTGCGCTGAAAAACCGCGAACGTCGCGCACTGGCCAATTTTTATCATCTTGGGCAGTTAAATCCTCCGGCGCTTAGCGGCAGCGACATTCTGAAAGTGGTCTACGGCGCAACCTTCCGGTTCGATAAAGAGGCGTTGATCAATGAACTGGATGCAATGACCGCCCGCGTTCGTCAGCAGTGGGAAGAAGGCCAGCGACTGGACCCGCGTCCACGCATTTTAATCACCGGCTGCCCGATTGGCGGCGCAGCAGAAAAAGTGGTGCGGGCGATTGAAGAGAATGGCGGCTGGGTTGTCGGTTATGAAAACTGCACTGGGGCGAAAGCGACCGAGCTAATGCGTGGCGGAAACGGGCGATGTCTACGACGCGCTGGCGGATAAATATCTGGCGATTGGCTGCTCCTGTGTTTCGCCGAACGATCAGCGCCTGCAAATGCTCAGCCAGATGGTGGAAGAATATCAGGTCGATGGCGTAGTTGATGTGATTTTGCAGGCGTGCCATACCTACGCGGTGGAATCGCTGGCGATTAAACGTCATGTGCGTCAGCAGCACAACATTCCTTATATCGCTATTGAAACAGACTACTCCACCTCAGATGTCGGGGCAGCTCAGTACCCGTGTCGCGGCCTTTATTGAGATGCTGTAAGGAGTGGCAGTGACATATTCGATTGGCATTGATTCTGGTTCTACCGCCACCAAAGGGATCTTACTAGCAGACGGCGTGATTACGCGCCGTTTCCTCGTTCCAACACCCTTTCGTCCGGCAACAGCAATTACTGAAGCCTGGGAAACTCTGCGCGAAGGGTTAGAGACAACGCCGTTTCTGACGCTCACCGGCTATGGACGGCAACTGGTGGATTTTGCCGATAAACAAGTGACGGAAATCTCCTGTCACGGGCTGGGCGCACGGTTTCTTGCGCCAGCAACGCGCGCGGTAATCGACATCGGTGGTCAGGACAGCAAAGTGATTCAGCTTGATGATGACGGTAACCTGTGCGATTTCCTGATGAATGACAAATGCGCGGCGGGCACCGGGCGTTTCCTGGAAGTGATCTCGCGCACGCTTGGCACCAGCGTCGAGCAACTCGACAGCATTACCGAAAATGTCACGCCGCATGCCATCACGAGTATGTGCACAGTGTTTGCCGAATCAGAAGTGATCAGCCTGCGCTCAGCGGGCGTCGCGCCAGAAGCGATTCTCGCCGGAGTGATTAACGCGATGGCGCGGAGGAGTGCCAATTTCATTGCTCGTCTCTCCTGTGAAGCGCCGATTCTGTTTACTGGTGGCGTTAGTCATTGCCAGACGTTTGCCCGGATGCTGGAATCTCACCTGGGAATGCCGGTAAATACCCATCCTGATGCGCAATTTGCTGGCGCAATTGGCGCGGCGGTAATTGGTCAACGAGTGAGGACACGCCGATGAAAGAGTTTTTATTTTTATTTCACTCCACAGTCGGCGTCATACAAACCCGCAAAGCGTTGCAGGCAGCGGGCATGACTTTTCGCGTCAGCGATATTCCCCGTGATTTACGCGGCGGCTGCGGGTTATGCATTTGGCTGACCTGTCCCCCCGGCGAGGAAATACAATGGGTGATCCCTGGGCTGACTGAGTCAATTTATTGCCAGCAGGATGGTGTCTGGCGCTGCATTGCACATTACCGGGTTTCTCCGCGTTAAGGATTCATTAAGGTCGCTACGTATACTTCTCGATATCTTATTGATTTGCCTTAAAGGGATTACCGTGACAAAAAGTATTTCGTTAAGTAAACGCATCTCCGTTATTGTGATTCTTTTTGCCATTGTGGCAGTGTGTACTTTCTTCGTGCAATCTTGCGCCCGTAAAAGCAATCATGCAGCATCATTTCAGAATTACCACGCCACCATTGACGGCAAAGAAATTGCAGGCATAACGAATAATATCTCTTCGCTGACCTGGTCGGCACAAAGCAATACTCTTTTTAGCACTATCAACAAACCTGCCGCCATTGTTGAAATGACCACCAATGGTGATTTTATCCGCACAATTCCTCTGGATTTTGTTAAGGATCTCGAGACGATCGAATACATTGGCGATAATCAGTTTGTCATTAGCGATGAGCGCGATTACGCCATTTATGTGATTTCACTGACCCCAAACTCGGAAGTAAAAATCCTCAAAAAAATAAAAATCCCGCTGCAAGACTCCCCAACCAATTGCGGTTTTGAAGGGTTGGCTTATTCTCGCCAGGATCACACTTTCTGGTTTTTTAAAGAGAAAAATCTGATTGAGGTCTACAAAGTTAACGGGCTGTTAAGTAGCAATGAATTACACATCAGCAAAGACGAGGCACTACAACGGCAATTTACTTTAGATGATGTGTCCGGCGCAGAATTTAACCAGCAAAAAAATACGCTTCTGGTGCTGTCTCATGAATCTCGCGCACTCCAGGAAGTCACCCTGGTTGGCGAGGTTATCGGTGAAATATCACTAACCAAAGGTAGTCGAGGTTTGTCGCATAACATCAAACAGGCCGAAGGGATTGCGATGGATGCCTCTGGTAATATTTATATCGTTAGCGAACCAAATCGTTTTTATCGCTTTACCCCTAAATCATCGCATTAACAGGCTGGCATATTTCACCTTTTTGTTATTAACTTGTTAACAACAAAAATGACATACAAGGTTAAACATGCCTTCGTCCTCGCATCCCGTAGAACGCTTTTCTTTCAGCACCGCGCTTTTCGGGATGCTGGTTCTGACCCTAGGTATGGGATTAGGTCGCTTCCTTTATACGCCTATGTTGCCCGTCATTATGGCGGAAGGGGCGTTTTCATTTAGCCAGCTCTCGTGGATTGCCAGCGGCAACTATGCGGGGTATCTGGCTGGCAGTCTGCTATTTTCGTTTGGCACATTTCACCAGCCGTCGCGCCTACGCCCATTTCTGTTGGTTTCTGCCCTGGCGAGCGGGTTGTTGATCCTCGCAATGGCATGGTTGCCGCCATTTATTCTGGTGTTATTGATTCGCTTCCTGGCGGGTGTCGCCAGCGCCGGTATGCTGATTTTTGGTTCGACGCTGATTATGCAGCACACGCGCCATCCTTTTGTGCTGGCAGCTTTGTTTTCTGGCGTTGGCATTGGCATTGCACTGGGCAACGAATATGTTCTGGCAGGCCTGCATTTTGCCTTCTCCTCGCAAACGTTATGGCAAGGCGCCGGAGCGCTTTCTGGCATGATGCTGATTGCACTTACGCTTTTAATGCCCTCGAAAAAACACGCTATCGCACCAATGCCATTGGCAAAAACGGAGCAACAGATAATGAGCTGGTGGTTACTGGCTATTCTGTACGGCCTTGCGGGATTTGGTTATATCATCGTCGCGACTTACCTGCCGCTCATGGCGAAAGATGCAGGCTCACCATTGTTAACCGCCCATCTCTGGACGTTAGTCGGCTTATCAATTGTGCCAGGCTGCTTTGGCTGGCTATGGGCAGCAAAACGTTGGGGGGCTTTGCCTTGCCTGACGGCGAATTTGCTGGTGCAGGCTATCAGTGTGCTGCTTACTCTCGCCAGCGACTCTCCTCTCTTGCTTATCATTAGTAGTATCGGTTTTGGCGGTACCTTTATGGGCACGACATCTCTGGTGATGACTATCGCCCGCCAACTGAGCGTTCCGGGAAATCTCAATCTTTTAGGCTTTGTGACGCTCATTTACGGCATTGGACAAATCCTCGGCCCGGCGCTGACCAGTATGCTCGGCAATGGAACATCGGCGCTTGCCGGCGCCACTCTCTGCGGCGCGGCGGCGTTGTTTATTGCTGCGCTTATCAGCACAGTACAATTATTTAAGCTGCAAGTGGTCACTTCATGAGGAGTGTTTCCCTTACCACTCAAGAAATTCGACCGCAACCGTTGATGTCAGCCAGACTCCGTTTTCCGCTTGCCAGAAAGGAATGCCTCGTTTCGCCATTTCCTGTGCTTTGACGGTTAAGACAACCGGCGATCCGTGTCTTGCTCCCACTTTGCGTGCCGTTGCTTCATCAGCAGAGAGATGCACGTAATGACGATCCCCTGCAATCAGCCCCTGTTTTTTTATCTCGTCAAGGAAACGGCTTGCCGTACCGTGGTAGAGAAACTGTGGCGGTGTTTTTTCGGCAAAGGAAATAGCGACCTGCGAAGTCGAATGCCCCTGAACCGCGCGGATGCACCTACCATCACTGGAATAACTAAAACGCTTTTTATCGCTGGTTGCGACCACGGTATCCAGCAATGCACGGGTTAATCGCTTGCCCGCTTTTTGGGCACAAAGTATGAGCTTATCGATATCCGCCCATCCTTCACGGTCCAGTACGATACCAATCGCCTCCGGTTTGTGTCGGAGGACAAAACTTAAAAACTTGCTCGTATCCGCCAGCTCTTTTTCGTTGTGCTTTGCCATCTCGTTTTCGTCCCTGGATTTTCTGTTTTTATTTACCAATGTCATTGTCACTGGGTTTATGAATTTTCTGCAACTCAATCCTGCGCAGAACCTTTTCCACACAGCGTAATGTTTCCCCTATGCAAAAAACGCATAGCCAGAAACATACTTGCATTTTCCCCATACCCACATGGCTGATAAGGTTTTTCAGTTCCAGGAATTTTCCTGGCTCAAGCAACACACAAACACAAAAAAACAATGGGGATTGTTATGACACAACAAGGGGATGCTGTAGCCGGGGAGCTGGCGACAGAAAAAGTGGGCATTAAAGGGTATCTGGCTTTTTTTCTCACCATAATCTTTTTTTCCGGTGTTTTTTCCGGAACAGACAGCTGGTGGCGCGTTTTTGATTTTTCCGTTCTGAACGGATCGTTTGGGCAACTGCCTGGTGCGAACGGAGCCACCACCTCATTTCGCGGCGCGGGTGGTGCGGGGGCTAAAGATGGCTTTCTCTTTGCGCTGGAGCTGGCACCGTCAGTCATTCTCTCTCTGGGGATTATTTCAATTACCGATGGTCTTGGTGGATTACGCGCCGCGCAGCAGTTAATGACACCTGTGCTAAAACCGTTGTTGGGCATTCCAGGGATCTGCTCGCTGGCGCTGATCGCTAACTTGCAAAACACTGATGCCGCCGCCGGTATGACCAAAGAGCTGGCGCAGGAAGGTGAAATTACCGAACGCGATAAAGTGATTTTCGCCGCATATCAAACCAGCGGTAGCGCCATCATCACCAACTACTTCTCTTCCGGCGTCGCGGTGTTCGCCTTTCTGGGCACGTCCGTAATCGTACCTTTAGCCGTCATCCTGGTGTTTAAATTTGTCGGAGCCAACATTTTGCGCGTCTGGCTTAACTTCGAAGAACGTCGCAACCCAACGCAAGGAGCGCAAGCATGACAACTCAGGTCCGCAAAAACGTCATGGATATGTTTATCGATGGCGCGCGCCGTGGCTTTACTATCGCCACGACCAACCTGCTGCCAAACGTGGTGATGGCGTTTGTCATCATTCAGGCGCTGAAAATTACCGGCCTGCTCGACTGGGTGGGGCATATCTGTGAACCCGTAATGGCGCTGTGGGGATTACCCGGTGAAGCGGCAACCGTCCTTTTAGCCGCATTAATGAGTATGGGTGGCGCAGTCGGTGTTGCCGCCAGTCTGGCAACCGCTGGCGCATTAACCGGTCACGATGTCACCGTTTTACTGCCCGCGATGTATTTAATGGGCAACCCGGTGCAAAATGTCGGTCGCTGCCTGGGGACAGCCGAAGTGAATGCCAAATATTACCCGCATATCATTACGGTCTGCGTGATTAACGCATTGCTGTCGATCTGGGTTATGCAGCTTATTGTTTAACAAGGAGTTACCATGATTGATTATACCGCAGCCGGTTTTACCCTGCTGCAGGGAGCGCATTTGTATGCGCCGGAAGATCGGGGAATTTGCGATGTCCTCGTCGCTAACGGCAAAATTATCGCCGTTGCCAGCAATATCCCTTCTGACATTGTACCGAACTGCACGGTTGTCGATCTCAGTGGGCAGATCCTCTGCCCAGGTTTTATTGATCAACACGTCCATTTGATTGGCGGTGGCGGCGAAGCAGGTCCCACGACGCGCACGCCGGAAGTGGCGCTAAGTCGCCTGACGGAAGCGGGCGTCACGTCAGTGGTTGGTCTGCTGGGCACCGACTCTATCTCTCGCCACCCGGAATCCCTGCTCGCCAAGACCCGTGCGCTCAATGAAGAAGGCATCAGCGCCTGGATGCTGACCGGCGCTTATCATATCCCTTCCCGCACTATTACGGGTTCCGTGGAAAAAGACGTGGCGATTATCGATCGTGTGATTGGCGTGAAATGCGCCATCTCTGATCACCGTTCTGCCGCACCGGACGTTTATCACCTGGCTAATATGGCGGCAGAATCCCGCGTTGGCGGTTTGCTCGGCAGTAAACCTGGCGTCACCGTGTTCCACATGGGCGACAGTAAAAAGGCGTTACAGCCTATTTATGACCTGCTGGAAAACTGCGATGTGCCGATCAGCAAGCTGCTGCCGACCCACGTTAACCGCAACGTACCGTTGTTTGAGCAGGCGCTGGAGTTCGCGCGCAAAGGCGGCACCATCGATATCACCAGCAGCATTGACGAACCGGTCGCCCCTGCCGAAGGTATTGCCCGCGCCGTTCAGGCGGGTATTCCGCTGGCACGCGTCACCCTCAGCTCCGACGGCAACGGTAGCCAGCCGTTCTTCGATGACGAAGGGAATTTAACCCATATCGGTGTTGCAGGTTTTGAAACGTTGCTGGAAACCGTGCAGGTGCTGGTCAAAGACTATGATTTCAGTATCAGCGATGCCCTGCGCCCGCTCACCAGTAGCGTAGCCGGTTTCCTTAACCTGAGCGGGAAAGGCGAAATTCTGCCTGGCAATGACGCAGACTTACTAGTCATGACGCCAGAATTGCGCATTGAGCAGGTATATGCTCGCGGCAAACTGATGGTCAAAGACGGCAAAGCCTGCGTGAAAGGAACGTTTGAAACGGCTTAAACGGTTGTCAGCCGCCCTAATGGACGTAGAATGCCCGCAAGGGCGGCTGACAGAGTAAAACGTAATGGATGACTGTGGTGCGGTTTTGCATAATATTGAAACCAAATGGCTTTATGATTTTCTGACCCTGGAAAAATGCCGCAATTTTTCCCAGGCGGCAGTCAGTCGTAACGTCTCGCAACCGGCATTCAGCCGCCGCATCCGCGCGCTGGAACAGGCGATTGGCGTTGAATTGTTTAACCGCCAGGTGACGCCGCTGCAACTCTCAGAACAAGGGAAAATCTTCCATTCGCAGATCCGCCATCTGTTGCAACAGTTAGAAAGTAACCTTGCAGAGCTGCGTGGCGGCAGCGATTACGCGCAACGTAAAATCAAGATAGCCGCTGCACACTCTCTTTCCCTCGGTCTGTTACCGTCCATTATCAGCCAGATGCCGCCGCTCTTTACCTGGGCGATTGAAGCTATTGATGTCGATGAAGCAGTCGATAAACTGCGTGAAGGGCAAAGTGACTGTATTTTTTCCTTTCACGACGAAGATTTGCTGGAAGCACCGTTTGACCACATTCGCTTATTTGAATCTCAATTGTTCCCCGTTTGCGCCAGTGACGAATACGGAGAAGCAATTTTTAACCTCGCGCAGCCACACTTTCCGTTACTGAATTACAGCCGCAACTCCTACATGGGGCGATTGATTAATCGCACCCTGACGCGCCACAGCGAGTTAAGTTTCAGCACCTTTTTTGTCTCTTCGATGAGCGAGCTATTAAAGCAGGTTGCCCTCGACGGCTGTGGGATTGCCTGGCTGCCGGAGTATGCCATCCAACAAGAAATTCGCAGCGGGCAACTCGTTGTGCTGAATCGGGACGAACTGGTGATCCCGATTCAGGCCTACGCATACCGTATGAATACCCGCATGAATCCAGTTGCCGAACGCTTCTGGCGTGAACTGCGCGAGCTGGAGATTGTGCTTAGCTGACATTCTCAAGCGTCGCACTGCGCCAACCGCCATTATCCCAGACCAGATCAAACGTTAGCGGTTCATCGTCGTGGTACAGCATTATCTCAAGGCTGATCGCCAGAGTGTGGCAGTACGCTTCTTTCAAATTAACCTGCAACGCCGCAATCCGTGGCTCATGAAATAACAGTGCAGAACGCAGCTGACGGCAATACCAGCTCTGGAGATGTTTGTCGCTCGGGTTATGCACTTGCCACTCGGGCATGCCTGAAACAAGTAATGACGGTAATGCCGAATGAGGAGAATTAAAAAGAGTGAGGAGATCGCTGCATACCGATTTACGCAGCAATGACGTTTTATTGCCTGAAATTTCAGGTAAAACAGCCTGAAGTGATTGGCGCATCATTTTGCGCACTCCTGACGTTTAGCAACATATGCGGCTTGCCCTGAACACCGGGCACCACTGTATTGATGCTCATTTTCCATAGCCATTCCCTTTTGTTCATTACATCCATGTCAGTCTGAGACAGGCCTGAATCCTGTCAGCAAAGTATAAAACCTTACTTGCCTATGAATATCTACTGACTTTTCAGGAAAAAAGTCATGATTTGATAAAAATCATCAAACTCAAAAAAAAACCGCTAGTATATTCTGAATATTCCGAATAGTTACGTAGATGAAAATACTTGTCACCGCCGCTACTTAATTCCGGTGGGAAATTATTTATTTCCGCATAATCAGCCATGTATTATTTGAAACAATTAGTTTGTAAATAATATAAATTGATAACAGGTAATGACTCCAACTTACTGATAGTGTTTTATGTTCAGATAATGCCCGATGACCTTGTCATGCAGCTCCACCGATTTTGAGAACGACAGTGACTTCCGTCCCAGCCTTGCCAGATGTTGTCTCAGATTCAGATTATGTCGCTCAATGCGCTGAGTGTAACGCTTGCTGATAACGTGCAGCTTTCCCTTCAGGCGTGATTCATACTGCGGCCAGCCATCCGTCATCCATACCACGACCTCAAAGGCCGACAGCAGGCTCAGAAGACGCTCCAGTGTGGCCAGAGTGCGTTCACCGAAGACGTGCGCCACAACCGT
>NZ_MECT01000005.1:0-13796 GCF_001722145.1 Shigella sp. FC1544 | reverse complement strand
AGCAGGCGCTGGAGTTCTTTAATCTGCTTCATGGCGGCAGCAAGTTCAGAGGCAGGAACAACCTGTTCTCCGGCGGCCACAGCAGTAAGACTTCCTTCCTGGTATTGCTTACGCCAGAGAAATAACTGGCTGGCTGCTACACCATGTTGCCGGGCAACGAGGGAGACCGTCATCCCCGGTTCAAAGCTCTGCTGAACAATTGCGATCTTTTCCTGTGTGGTACGCCGTCTGCGTTTCTCCGGCCCTAAGACATCAATCATCTGTACTCCAATGACTAGTCTAAAAACTAGTATTAAGACTATCACTTATTTAAGTGATACTGGTTGTCTGGAGATTCAGGGGGCCAGTCTAGTTGTCGTGCTCAACGGAAAAATTAATGGCAACGCATGTATCGTCGTTCCATTATCAACCACTCGCGATCATGACAAGTTAAATCGTGGAATGCATGTTGAAATAGCCAGTAATGTTATCAATGGCCTGCAATTCTTTGATCAGCAGATTCGTTGGGCCAAAGCCGACCTGGTACAACAAGTTAGTCGAAACCGATTAAATAGAGCAAGGACTTACAGAGGGTATCTTAATCAATGTTTGCCACATGAGTTGGTTGCAGACATACAGAGGGCGGTCATCAAGTCAATCAATACCATATCGCTCATAAATTGACAATAAAATAACCATCCCCGATAATGACTTTGTAGCCCATAGAGGCCCTAAGTTTTCTCCCCTTGAGGGACCTGCGAAGCCCGGATTTTCCGGGCTTTTGCCATATATGTACCAGCCCCTCCCTGACTGACAATTACGTTAGCATCTGCGGATCATGCTAAAATCGCCGCCTGACAATTATTCACTCAAGGCACGATCATGGCAAAAACAGCAGCAGCACTGCATATCCTTGTAAAAGAAGAGAAACTGGCTCTGGATCTTCTCGAGCAGATTAAGAACGGTGCCGATTTCGGCAAGCTGGCGAAGAAACACTCCATTTGCCCATCAGGCAAACGCGGCGGTGATTTAGGTGAATTCCGCCAGGGTCAGATGGTTCCGGCGTTCGATAAAGTTGTGTTCTCTTGTCCGGTACTGGAGCCGACCGGCCCGCTGCACACCCAGTTCGGTTACCACATCATTAAGGTGCTGTACCGTAACTAATAGCAAGGCCTTCTCCAGGAGAAGGCCTTGAGTGTTTTCTCCCTCTCCCTGTGGGAGAGGGTCGGGGTGAGGGCATCAGCGCGCACTTAACCCGCAACTGCAATACGTTTCATATCCGTCATATAGCCGCGCAGTTTCTTACCTACCTGCTCAATCGCATGGCAGCGAATCGCTTCGTTCACATCACGCAGTTGCGCGTTATCTACCGCACCTTCCGGAATAGCTTTACCCAGATCGCCCGGTTGCAGCTCTGCCATAAACGGTTTCAGCAACGGCACACAAGCGTAAGAGAACAGATAGTTACCGTACTCAGCGGTATCAGAGATAACCACGTTCATTTCGTACAGACGCTTACGGGCGATGGTGTTGGCAATCAGCGGCAGCTCGTGCAGTGATTCATAATATGCAGACTCTTCAATGATGCCGGAATCGACCATGGTTTCAAACGCCAGCTCAACGCCCGCTTTCACCATCGCGATCATCAGTACGCCTTTATCGAAGTACTCCTGCTCGCCGATTTTGCCTTCATACTGCGGCGCGGTTTCGAAGGCGGTTTTGCCGGTCTCTTCACGCCAGGTCAGCAGTTTCTTATCATCGTTGGCCCAGTCCGCCATCATACCGGAGGAGAATTCGCCGGAGATGATGTCGTCCATATGTTTCTGGAACAGGGGTGCCATGATCTCTTTCAGCTGTTCAGACAGCGCGTAAGCACGCAGTTTCGCCGGGTTAGAGAGACGGTCCATCATCAGGGTGATGCCGCCCTGCTTCAGCGCTTCGGTGATGGTTTCCCAACCGAACTGAATTAGTTTTTCTGCGTATGCCGGATCGGTGCCCTCTTCCACCAGCTTGTCGAAGCACAGCAGCGAGCCAGCCTGCAACATACCGCACAGGATGGTTTGCTCACCCATCAGGTCAGATTTCACTTCCGCAACGAAGGACGATTCCAGCACGCCCGCACGGTGACCACCGGTTGCTGCCGCCCATGCTTTAGCGATCGCCATGCCTTCGCCTTTCGGATCGTTTTCCGGGTGAACGGCAATCAGCGTCGGTACGCCGAATCCACGTTTGTACTCTTCACGCACTTCGGTGCCAGGGCATTTCGGCGCAACCATGACTACGGTGATGTCTTTACGGATCTGCTCGCCCACTTCGACGATGTTGAAACCGTGCGAGTAACCCAGCGCCGCGCCGTCTTTCATCAGTGGCTGTACGGTGCGCACTACGTCGGAGTGCTGCTTGTCTGGCGTCAGGTTAACCACCAGATCCGCCTGCGGGATCAGTTCTTCGTAAGTGCCCACTTTAAAACCGTTTTCGGTCGCTTTACGCCAGGATGCGCGCTTCTCGGCAATCGCTTCTTTACGCAGAGCGTAGGAGATATCGAGACCAGAATCACGCATGTTCAGGCCCTGGTTCAGCCCCTGTGCGCCACAGCCGACGATAACCACTTTTTTACCCTGAAGGTAGCTCGCGCCGTCGGCGAATTCGTCGCGCCCCATAAAGCGACATTTGCCCAGCTGTGCCAGCTGCTGGCGCAGGTTCAGTGTATTGAAGTAGTTAGCCATGGTGATTCCTCGTGATGTTGTGCTTCTTATTGTTCGGTTCGCGTTTGCGAGATTGAATTCACTATATGACAGGAAATTTATTGCGGAAATTGATATATTCACAACGTCACATTGCAATTTCTGCAACGTCAACATTGAGGGCTGCTCCATTGGATTTACGCGATCTGAAAACCTTCCTGCATCTGGCGGAAAGCCGCCATTTTGGCCGCAGCGCGCGGGCGATGCACGTTAGCCCATCCACGCTCTCACGGCAGATTCAGCGCCTGGAAGAAGATCTTGGTCAGCCGCTATTTGTGCGCGATAACCGCACGGTGACGCTGACTGAAGCGGGCGAAGAGCTGCGCGTTTTCGCCCAGCAAACGCTGTTGCAGTATCAGCAGTTGCGCCACACCATCGATCAGCAAGGGCCGTCGCTCTCTGGCGAATTACATATCTTCTGCTCGGTGACCGCTGCCTACAGCCATCTGCCACCGATTCTCGACCGCTTCCGCGCGGAACACCCGTCGGTGGAGATCAAACTAACCACTGGTGATGCGGCAGATGCGATGGAAAAGGTAGTCACTGGCGAAGCGGATCTGGCGATTGCCGGGAAACCGGAGACTCTGCCCGGCGCAGTGGCGTTTTCGATGCTGGAGAATCTGGCAGTAGTGCTGATTGCGCCCGCGCTGCCCTGCCCGGTGCGTAACCAGGTTTCGTCAGAGAAGCCGGACTGGTCTACAGTGCCGTTTATCATGGCCGATCAGGGACCGGTACGCCGCCGCATTGAACTGTGGTTTCGACGCAATAAAATCAGCAACCCGATGATTTACGCCACGGTTGGCGGGCATGAAGCGATGGTATCGATGGTGGCGCTCGGCTGTGGCGTGGCGCTGTTGCCGGAAGTAGTGCTGGAAAACAGCCCCGAACCGGTGCGTAACCGCGTGATGATTTTAGAGCGCAGCGATGAAAAAACGCCGTTTGAACTGGGCGTTTGTGCGCAGAAAAAGCGGCTGCATGAGCCGCTGATTGAGGCGTTCTGGAAGATTTTGCCGAACCATTAACCCGCCAAAAAGAACCTGAACGCCGGATTATTGGTTTCGTCGTGGCAATCGTAGCCCAGCTCATTTAGCCGGGTTTCGAAATCCGGTTCATGGTCGCCGAGTTCGAACGCCGCCAGTACGCGCCCGTAGTCGGTGCCATGGCTGCGATAGTGGAACAAAGAAATGTTCCAGTGCGTACCCAGCGTGTTGAGGAAGCGCAGCAGCGCGCCCGGTGATTCCGGGAATTCGAAGCTGTAGAGGCGTTCCTGCAACGGATGTGACGGACGCCCGCCGACCATATAGCGCACATGCAACTTCGCCATTTCGTCGTCGGAGAGATCCACCACGCTGTAGCCGCCGTCGTTGAGCATCTGCAAAATTTCTTTGCGCTCTTCGAGGCCGCGGCTCAGGCGCACGCCGACAAAGATGCAGGCGTTTTTGGCATCGGCAAAACGGTAGTTGAACTCGGTGACCGCTCGCCCGCCAAGCAGTTGGCAGAATTTGAGGAAGCTGCCTTTTTCTTCCGGAATGGTCACCGCCAACAACGCTTCACGCTGTTCGCCCAGTTCGCAGCGTTCCGAGACGTAGCGCAGGCCGTGGAAGTTCACGTTGGCACCGGAAAGAATATGCGCCAGCCGTTCGCCGCGAATGTTGTGCTGGGCGATATATTTTTTCATTCCCGCCAGCGCCAGCGCGCCAGAGGGTTCCGCCACCGCGCGCACATCTTCGAATAAATCCTTCATCGCCGCACAGATCGCATCACTATCGACGGTGATGATGTCGTCGAGATACTCCTGGCATAAACGGAAGGTTTCGTCACCGATGCGTTTTACCGCTACGCCTTCAGCAAATAGCCCTACGCGCGGCAGATCAACCGGATGACCCGCATCCAGCGCTGCTTTCAGGCAGGCGGAGTCTTCCGCTTCTACGGCGATCACTTTGATTTGTGGCATCAGTTGTTTGATCAGCACCGCAACGCCCGCCGCCAGACCGCCGCCGCCGACTGGCACAAATACGCGGTCGAGATGGGCGTCCTGCTGGAGCAGTTCCAGCGCCAGCGTGCCTTGCCCGGCAATCACCATCGGATGGTCGAACGGCGGCACCCAGGTGAACCCCTGCTGCTGTGACAGTTCGATCGCTTTAGCTTTCGCTTCGTCAAAGTTCGCGCCATGAAGCAGCACTTCGCCGCCGAATCCACGTACCGCATCGACTTTGATGTCGGCGGTGGCGGTTGGCATAACGATCAGGGCCTTCACGCCTAACCGCGCAGAAGAAAACGCGACGCCCTGCGCGTGGTTACCCGCAGAAGCAGTGATCACGCCGTGCGCTTTTTGTTCTTCCGTCAGGCCCGCCATCATGGCGTATGCGCCGCGCAGCTTAAAGCTGTGCACTGGCTGGCGATCTTCGCGCTTCACCAGAATGACGTTATCAAGACGCGACGACAGTTTTTCCATTTTTTGTAGCGGCGTAACCTGCGCTGCCTCGTAAACCGGCGCGCGCAGCACTGCTCTTAAATATTCAGCACCTTCCGGAGCACCGGACAGGGGTTGCGAGTCAGCCATTATTAACCCCCCAGTTTCGATTTATCGCGCACCGCACCTTTGTCGGCGCTGGTTGCCAGGCTGGCGTAGGCGCGCAGGGCAAAGGAAACCTGACGTTCACGGTTTTTCGGCGTCCAAGCTTTGTCACCCCGAGCTTCCTGCGCTTCACGACGCGCCGCCAGTTCGGCATCGCTTACCTGTAACTGAATGCCACGGTTCGGGATGTCGATAGCGATCAGGTCACCATCTTCAATCAGACCAATGCTGCCGCCGCTTGCCGCTTCCGGTGAGACGTGGCCGATGGAAAGACCAGAGGTGCCGCCAGAGAAACGACCGTCGGTGATCAGCGCACAGGCTTTACCGAGACCCATTGATTTCAGGAAGCTGGTTGGGTAGAGCATTTCCTGCATGCCAGGGCCGCCTTTCGGGCCTTCATAGCGGATCACCACCACATCGCCCGCGACAACTTTGCCACCGAGGATCGCTTCTACCGCGTCGTCCTGGCTTTCGTACACTTTTGCCGGGCCGGTGAATTTGAGGATGCTGTCATCGACGCCCGCGGTTTTCACGATGCAGCCGTTTTCAGCAAAATTACCGTAGAGCACCGCCAGGCCGCCGTCTTTGCTGTAGGCGTGTTCCAGCGAGCGGATACAGCCGTTTGCGCGATCGTCGTCCAGCGTATCCCAACGGCAATCTTGCGAGAATGCCTGGGTGGTACGGATACCCGCAGGGCCGGCGCGGAACATATTTTTTACCGCGTCATCCTGGGTCAGCATAACGTCGTATTGCTCCAGCGTTTGCGGCAACGTCAGGCCGAGCACGTTTTTCACATCACGGTTCAGTAACCCCGCGCGATCCAGTTCGCCGAGAATACCGATAACACCACCAGCACGGTGAACATCTTCCATATGGTATTTCTGGGTGCTCGGCGCAACTTTACACAGCTGTGGAACCTTGCGGGAAAGCTTATCGATATCACTCATGGTGAAGTCGATTTCCGCTTCCTGCGCCGCCGCCAGCAGGTGAAGTACGGTGTTAGTCGATCCACCCATCGCGATATCCAGCGTCATGGCGTTTTCAAACGCCGCCTTACTGGCGATATTACGCGGCAGTGCACTTTCGTCGTTTTGCTCGTAATAACGTTTGGTCAATTCAACAATGCGTTTACCAGCATTAAGGAACAGCTGCTTACGGTCCGCGTGGGTTGCCAGCAGCGAGCCGTTGCCTGGCTGCGACAAACCCAGCGCTTCGGTCAGGCAGTTCATTGAGTTAGCGGTAAACATCCCGGAGCAGGAACCGCAGGTTGGGCAGGCGGAACGTTCAACCTGATCGCTCTGGGAGTCAGAAACTTTCGGGTCTGCGCCCTGGATCATCGCATCAACCAGATCGAGTTTGATTATCTGATCGGACAGTTTGGTTTTCCCGGCCTCCATCGGGCCGCCGGAAACAAAGATCACCGGAATATTCAGGCGCAGGGAAGCCATCAGCATCCCCGGGGTGATTTTGTCGCAGTTAGAGATGCAGACCATGGCGTCGGCGCAGTGGGCGTTGACCATATACTCAACGGAATCAGCGATCAGTTCGCGAGATGGAAGTGAATAAAGCATCCCCCCGTGGCCCATGGCAATCCCATCATCCACCGCAATGGTGTTGAACTCTTTGGCAACGCCGCCAGCCGCTTCAATTTGTTCGGCGACCAGTTTACCGAGATCGCGCAGATGGACGTGACCCGGTACAAATTGGGTGAACGAGTTCACAACCGCGATAATCGGCTTGCCAAAATCGGCGTCGGTCATTCCGGTGGCGCGCCACAGCGCACGAGCACCCGCCATATTACGACCATGAGTGGTGGTGGCGGAACGGTACTTAGGCATACTTTATTTACTCCCAGTGTCTGTCTCGTAAATGGGACGGTGCGTGCCGTCCCATTTTTTGTATTTATTGATTAACTTGATCTAACCAGCCCCATTTATCTTCGGTTTCGCCAGTGAAGAGGCCGAAGAAGGCTTGCTGAATGCGTTTGGTAACCGGGCCACAACGGCCTTCGCCAACCTGAATACCGTCTACGCTGCGCACTGGCGTGATTTCTGCCGCAGTACCGGACATAAACACTTCATCCGCCAGGTACAGGGATTCGCGCGACAGCACCTGCTCACGCACTTCAATTCCCAGCTCTTTCGCCAGTTTGATGATGGCATCACGGGTAATACCCGGCAGCGCGGATGAGGTAAACGGTGGGGTGAACAGCACGCCGTCTTTCACTTCAAACAGGTTTTCACCTGCGCCTTCAGAGATGTAACCGTTCACATCCAGCGCGATACCTTCCTGATAACCGTGGCGGCGCGCTTCGCTACCCACCAGCAGGGAAGAGAGGTAGTTACCACCGGCTTTTGCCGCCGTCGGGATGGTGTTTGGTGCTGCGCGGTTCCAGGAGGAAACCATCGCATCGATCCCCTGCTCCAGCGCTTCTGCGCCCAGATACGCTCCCCACGGGAAAGCAGCGATAATCACGTCGGTTGAGTATCCCGCTGGCGGGTTTACTCCCATGCCAACATCACCGACGAAGATCAGCGGACGGATATAGGCGCTGGTGAGATTATTTTTGCGGATCACGTCACGACAAGCTTCCATCAGCTCATCAATGCTCTGCGAAACCGGGAAGCGATAGATTTTGGCGGAGTCATGCAGACGCTGCATATGCTCACGATGGCGGAATACAACCGGTCCTTTGTGCGAGTCGTAGCAACGGATGCCTTCAAAAACCGAAGTGCCATAGTGCAGCGCGTGCGACATCACATGCACCTTCGCGTCTTCCCAGCGAACCATCTCCCCATTGAACCAAATGTAATCAGCTTTCTTCGTGGTCATTTTTATATTCCTTTTGCGCTCAGGCGCGGATTTGTTGTGATGTGGTTGTGCTCTGGCAGATGGCAACGTGTGCGACGTCCACCAGTTTATTTAACTGACTAAACAGTAAGTCGACCGACCGTGGGCTGGCAACGGTCAATTCGATATTTATATTTTGTGCATCGCTGGCGGCGGCCATATTCATTGAGCAGACGTGGAAACCACGATGACGCACCACGCGTAAAACACGTTCTAAGGTTTCCGGATTGAAGCGAGCCGATACATTGACCTGATGTTGCATCATTATAATTTCTCCAACATTTCTGAATTACTGGCGCCAGGCGGCACCAGCGGCCAGACGTTCTCAAGTTCGTCGATTGAGACATGAAGCAGGTATGGCCCATCACTGTTCAGCATAGTGTCGAGTGCCGCTTCAACCTGGTCTTTACGGGTGATGTGTTGGCCAGGGATGCCGAAGGCGCTGGCTAACATGAGGAAATCGGGGTTATCAGTAAGGGTGGTTTCGCTGTATCGTTCCTGAAAAAACAGTTGCTGCCATTGTCGAACCATCCCTAACCGTTGGTTATCGAGTAAGACGATTTTCAACGGTAACTGCTTGCGTTTTACGGTGCCCAGCTCTTGCACATTCATCATGAAAGAGCCGTCACCGGAGATACAGACGACGGTATCGTTCGGTCGCGCGACTTGTGCGCCAACCGCCGCTGGTAAACCAAAACCCATAGTGCCTAAGCCGCTGGAGGTGATGAAATTTTCCGGGCGAGTGTGGGCGATGTGTTGCGCAGCCCACATCTGGTGCTGCCCCACATCTGTGGTCACGACGCAATCCGCAGGTTTACGATCCGACAGTTGTTTTAACAACAACGGCGCGTAGATAGCGTCGCCGGGATGGTCGTAACGCCAGGCATGTTCATCACGCAGCTGCGCGCAGTATTGCTGCCAGTCATTGATATTTAACGGCTGCTGTAATTCTGGTAACAGAGCATTTAAATCACCTTGTAATGCCACATGTGCCTGACGCAGCTTGTTCATTTCTGCCGGGTCGATATCCATATGGATAACGCTGGCGTGTGGTGCGAAGGTGTTCAGTTTGCCGGTCACCCGGTCATCAAAACGTGCACCCACGGCGATCAGCAAGTCGCACTCCTGCACCGCGAAGTTCGCCGCTTTGGTGCCATGCATTCCCAGCATGCCCAGATAGTACGGATAATCTGCTTCAACTGCGCCCAGCCCTTTCAGCGTGCAGGTGGCAGGCATTTTTGTGGTAGCGAGAAATTCTCGTAAAGCAGGAACTGCCTGCGCCATACCCACGCCACCACCAACGTACAGCATCGGTTTTTGCGCTTTTGCCAGCATCTGGCGCGCTTGCTCAACTTCGGCATGTGGGAAAGTCACTTCGTTTTCAACGGTGGTGAACCACGGTTCCAGGTCACCGCTGGCTAGCTGGATATCTTTTGGGATATCGACCAGAACCGGACCAGGACGACCTGAGCTGGCAACGTCGAATGCTTCAGCCATAATGCGCGGCAACTCTTCCAGCGACTGCACCAGAAAGCTGTGCTTGGTACAGGCTAACGACAATCCCAGGACATCCACTTCCTGAAATGCATCAGTGCCGATAAACGGTGCGGACACTTGACCGGTGATGGCAACAACAGGGATAGAATCTAACAGTGCGTCCGCAAGCCCGGTTATCAGGTTGGTTGCGCCCGGACCAGACGTGGCGATACATACGCCAGTTTTGCCGGTAGCACGGGCATAACCGATAGCCGCCATTGCCGCACCCTGCTCATGTCGGCACAGCAAGTGCTCCACGCCGCCGTCATACAATGCATCGTAAACCGGCATAATTGCGCCACCCGGATAACCGAAAACGGTGTTCACACCCTGTGCCCGCAACGCATGTACCACCCACTGTGCGCCATTCATAGTTAGTTCCCCGTGCTGAATGTTGAGAAACAGAATTTTGTGCTGTTATTCATTGTCTGCTCCTCGGTTATGTTTTTAAGGTCAAAAAAAACCCCCGGACCTTTCGGTGCGGGGGTCTTAGTTCGTTAAGGCTTGATTTCTAAGCCTTTCCTCGTCCAAGTGCAGCCCCGCACGGTGGGATAATAATCACCACCACGCTAATCACGACCAGGCTAATCACTCGTAGAAGGGCTGTCATTTTGTCTTTTCTTGCATCTTGTTCGAAGGAATGCCTAAAGAATTACCATAGGTTTTGTAAATAGTACAAGATATTTTTTGGCCGATTTTTATGATGCGTTTAATAATTTCAATATAAGTTGTTTTTTTTAAAAATAAAATAGTGAGTAAAAAAATTCAATTTCAGTATGAATGTTGTTCCCTTCCTCGTAGTTCATCCTTTGTCCGCTGCATTTTTGCGAGCATCATTCCACCGCCAGAACAACTCAACTTCACTTGCACAAATAAACAGGAATCAGCCACTAAAATTCACGAATTAGCGGGCTACAGCAGCGATATCTTATGCACATAATGGTGACTCAAGGAGGGCTTATGTCACTGTCAATTGTTCATACCCGCGCAGCCCTGGGAGTAAATGCGCCCCCGATCACTGTTGAGGTACATATCAGTAAAGGTCTACCCGGCTTAACGAAGGTGGGTTTACCAGAAACAACGGTAAAAGAAGCTCGCGATCGCGTGCGCAGCGCCATTATCAATAGCGGATATGAATATCCGGCGAAAAAAATCACCATCAACCTGGCTCCAGCTGATCTGCCAAAAGAAGGGGGACGATATGATTTACCTATCGCCATTGCGTTGCTGGCGGCCTCAGAACAGCTTACAGCCAATAAGTTAGATGAATATGGATTAGTCGGAGAACTGGCGCTTACAGGCGCTCTGCGTGGCGTTCCCGGCGCAATCTCCAGTACAACTGAAGCTATTAAGTCGGGCAGAAAAATTATCGTCGCGAAAGATAACGAAGATGAAGTGGGGCTAATTAACGGTGAAGGATGCCTGATAGCCGATCACCTGCAAGCTGTCTGTGCGTTTCTGGAAGGTAAGCACGCTCTCGAACGCCCGAAACCAACTGATGCAGTATCCCGGGCGCTACAACATGATCTCAGTGATGTTATCGGTCAGGAACAAGGAAAGCGAGGACTGGAAATTACCGCCGCTGGCGGGCACAACCTTTTACTGATTGGGCCGCCGGGAACAGGTAAAACAATGCTCGCCAGCCGTATTAATGGCCTGTTGCCAGATTTAAGCAATGAAGAGGCACTGGAGAGTGCTGCGATATTAAGTCTGGTAAATGCTGAATCAGTACAAAAACAATGGCGGCAGCGCCCGTTCCACTCACCTCATCACAGTGCATCGTTAACTGCGATGGTAGGCGGTGGCGCAATTCCAGGGCCCGGTGAAATTTCGCTGGCGCATAACGGCGTGCTTTTTCTTGATGAGTTACCTGAATTTGAAAGGCGTACACTGGATGCCTTGCGAGAGCCGATTGAATCCGGGCAGATCCATCTTTCACGCACGCGAGCAAAAATAACCTATCCAGCCCGTTTCCAGCTTGTCGCGGCGATGAATCCCAGCCCTACCGGACATTATCAGGGAAACCATAACCGCTGCGTTATCTCAACCGACTCTCTGGTCCCTTTCTCGACCGCTTCGATCTCTCACTGGAGATCCCATTACCGCCTCCCGGTATTTTGAGTAAAACGGTAGTGCCGGGAGAAAGCAGCGCCACCGTTAAACAACGCGTAATGGCCGCCTGAGAGCGAAGATGCGATGTGGCTGGAAGAAACGCTGATCCATCTGGGGTTATCGATTCGTGCCTGGCAGCGGTTATTGAAAGTTGCACGAACCATTGCTGATATTGATCAGTCTGACATTATCACACGTCAACATTTGCAGGAGGCAGTTAGCTATCGAGCGATTGACCGTTTGCTCATCCATCTGCAGAAACTACTGACATAAAAAAGGGCATTTCGCCCTTTTTATTAATCGTCAGAATCGGTGTAGTCTTCAGCACCTTCAACCTGCGGTTTACCGCCGGAAAGGGTGTGAAAACGTTTTGGACGCTTAATACGCGTCATATACTTGGACCACACGCGTTCTGCTTCTGTCACTGGCTCACGTTCGCCACGGCATACTGCTACGAAGAGTTTCTCTTCCTCGGTAACCGGCTCGCGTTTGCCAAGATCCAACTCATTGAAGGCATAACCATGACGCTCAAGCAGTTGTGCCTCTTTGATGGTGAAATCACCATGACGAGAGAATCCACGTGGATAATGTTTATTGTCGAAATATCGATTAGTCGTCGTAAAGCTTTCCGCCATCCTGCACGCTCCTAATTCTTTGACCGAGCTAGTTATGGCGCGGAGTATTAGTTACGCTTGACAGAGTGTAAAACAAAACATTTAAATCATAACGACAAATAATTTTGCGGAGAGCACTGTGGATACGGAATTGTTAAAAACTTTCCTGGAAGTTAGCCGAACGCGTCACTTTGGTCGAGCGGCTGAATCGCTCTATCTGACCCAGTCAGCAGTGAGCTTTCGAATCAGACAACTGGAAAATCAACTGGGTGTGAACCTTTTCACCCGCCACAGAAACAATATCCGTTTAACCGCTGCCGGTGAAAAACTACTGCCTTATGCAGAAACGCTCATGAGCACCTGGCAGGCCGCCCGCAAGGAGGTGGCGCATACCTCACGACATAACGAGTTTTCTATCGGTGCCAGCGCCTCATTGTGGGAATGTATGCTTAATCAGTGGCTGGGACGTTTGTATCAAAATCAGGATGCCCATACAGGCTTACAGTTCGAAGCGCGAATTGCCCAACGGCAGTCTCTGGTAAAACAGCTGCATGAACGCCAGCTTGATCTTCTTATTACCACTGAAGCGCCCAAAATGGACGAATTTAGTAGTCAGTTGCTGGGATATTTCACTTTAGCGCTTTATACCAGTGCCCCTTCAAAACTAAAGGGAGATCTTAATTATCTGCGACTTGAGTGGGGGCCAGATTTTCAACAGCATGAGGCAGGTTTGATCGGTGCTGACGAAGTGCCCATTCTGACAACCAGTTCTGCTGAACTGGCACAGCAACAGATTGCGATGCTTAATGGTTGCACCTGGCTACCCGTCAGCTGGGCGCGTAAAAAAGGCGGCCTGCATACCGTTGTCGATAACACAACACTTTCACGGCCGCTTTATGCCATATGGCTGCAAAATAGCGATAAAAATGCGTTGATTCGCGATCTTTTGAAAATTAACGTGCTGGATGAAGTGTATTAATATGAATGGCTGGCAAGGATGCCGGTAGAAGGATTTACTTCGGAGAGGGTTATTTCAGATAAAAAAAATCCTTAGCTTTCGCTAAGGATGATTTCTGGCAGGGGCGGAGAGACTCGAACTCCCAACACCCGGTTTTGGAGACCGGTGCTCTACCAATTGAACTACGCCCCTAATTAGGGTGGCGGAACGGACGGGACTCGAACCCGCGACCCCCTGCGTGACAGGCAGGTATTCTAACCGACTGAACTACCGCTCCACCGAATTCTTTTACAACCACCGGTTTTATGACCGGCTTACTGCTTAATTTGATGCCTGGCAGTTCCCTACTCTCGCATGGGGAGACCCCACACTACCATCGGCGCTACGGCGTTTCACTTCTGAGTTCGGCATGGGGTCAGGTGGGA
>NZ_MECT01000004.1:0-13951 GCF_001722145.1 Shigella sp. FC1544 | reverse complement strand
ACGGTTGTGGCGCACGTCTTCGGTGAACGCACTCTGGCCACACTGGAGCGTCTTCTGAGCCTGCTGTCGGCCTTTGAGGTCGTGGTATGGATGACGGATGGCTGGCCGCTGTATGAATCACGCCTGAAGGGAAAGCTGCACGTTATCAGCAAGCGTTACACTCAGCGCATTGAGCGACATAATCTGAATCTGAGACAACATCTGGCAAGGCTGGGACGGAAGTCACTGTCGTTCTCAAAATCGGTGGAGCTGCATGACAAGGTCATCGGGCATTATCTGAACATAAAACACTATCAGTAAGTTGGAGTCATTACCGAGATTGAGTAGATATTCTTGTTCAGAATGTATCAGCCGATGGTTCTACGATTCTTAAGCCACGAAGAGTTCAGAAAGTGTAACGGCATGTCTGCAAAAGCCAGCATCTTTTGACTATCTGGCAACCGGTAGTGTGTTCTCTCACGCATCATAAAAGCAGCAGGCATAAAAAAACCCGCTTGCGCGGGCTTTTTCACAAAGCTTCAGCAAATTGGCGATTAAGCCAGTTTGTTGATCTGTGCAGTCAGGTTAGCCTTATGACGTGCAGCTTTGTTTTTGTGGATCAGACCTTTAGCAGCCTGACGGTCCACGATCGGTTGCATTTCGTTAAATGCTTTCTGTGCAGCAGCTTTGTCGCCAGCTTCGATAGCTGCGTATACTTTCTTGATGAAAGTACGCATCATAGAGCGACGGCTTGCGTTGTGCTTACGAGCCTTTTCAGACTGAATGGCGCGCTTCTTAGCTGATTTGATATTAGCCAAGGTCCAACTCCCAAATGTGTTCTATATGGACAATTCAAAGGCCGAGGAATATGCCCTTTTAGCCTTCTTTTGTCAATGGATTTGTGCAAATAAGCGCCGTTAATGTGCCGGCACTCGTTACGTAGTGATGGCGCAGGATTCTACCAGCTTGCGGGGTGTGAATACAGCTTTTCCGCGATAAAAATTGCAGCAGGCGGTCACTTTCTTCCCGTTATTTGCGCCATGGCAATGAAAAGCCACTTCTTTCTGATTTCGGTACTCAATCGCCGGTTAACCTTGACCGCTGTACAAGGTATACTCGGACGATTTTCACTGTTTTGAGCCAGACATGAAGCTGATACGCGGCATACATAATCTCAGCCAGGCCCCGCAAGAAGGGTGTGTGCTGACTATTGGTAATTTCGACGGCGTGCATCGCGGTCATCGCGCGCTGTTACAGGGCTTGCAGGAAGAAGGGCGCAAGCGCAACTTACCGGTGATGGTGATGCTTTTTGAACCTCAACCACTGGAACTGTTTGCTACCGATAAAGCCCCGGCAAGACTGACCCGGCTGCGGGAAAAACTGCGTTACCTTGCAGAGTGTGGCGTTGATTACGTGCTGTGCGTGCGTTTCGACAGGCGTTTCGCGGCGTTAACCGCGCAAAATTTCATCAGCGATCTTCTGGTGAAGCATTTGCGCGTAAAATTTCTTGCCGTAGGGGATGATTTCCGCTTTGGCGCTGGTCGTGAAGGCGATTTCTTGTTATTACAGAAAGCTGGCATGGAATACGGCTTCGATATCACTAGTACGCAAACTTTTTGCGAAGGTGGCGTGCGTATTAGCAGCACCGCTGTGCGTCAGGCGCTGGCGGATGACAATCTGGCTCTGGCAGAAAGTTTACTGGGGCACCCGTTTGCCATCTCCGGGCGTGTAGTCCACGGTGATGAATTAGGGCGCACTATAGGTTTCCCGACGGCGAATGTACCGCTACGCCGTCAGGTTTCCCCGGTGAAAGGGGTTTATGCGGTAGAAGTGCTGGGCCTCGGTGAAAAGCCGTTACCCGGCGTGGCAAACATCGGAACACGCCCAACGGTTGCCGGTATTCGCCAGCAGCTGGAAGTGCATTTGTTAGATGTTGCAATGGACCTTTACGGTCGCCATATACAAGTAGTGCTGCGTAAAAAAATACGCAATGAGCAGCGATTTGCGTCGCTGGACGAACTGAAAGCGCAGATTGCGCGTGATGAATTAACCGCCCGCGAATTTTTTGGGCTAACAAAACCGGCTTAAGCCTGTTATGTAATCAAACCGAAACACGGAACCGAGAATCTGATGAGTGACTATAAATCAACCCTGAATTTGCCGGAAACAGGGTTCCCGATGCGTGGCGATCTCGCCAAGCGCGAACCGGGAATGCTGGCGCGTTGGACTGATGATGATCTGTACGGCATCATCCGTGCGGCTAAAAAAGGCAAAAAAACCTTCATTCTGCATGATGGCCCTCCTTATGCGAATGGCAGCATTCATATTGGTCACTCGGTTAACAAGATTCTGAAAGACATTATCGTGAAGTCCAAAGGGCTTTCCGGTTATGACTCGCCGTATGTGCCTGGCTGGGACTGCCACGGTCTGCCGATCGAGCTGAAAGTAGAGCAAGAATACGGTAAGCCGGGTGAGAAATTCACCGCCGCCGAGTTCCGCGCCAAGTGCCGCGAATACGCGGCGACCCAGGTTGACGGTCAACGCAAAGACTTTATCCGTCTGGGCGTGCTGGGCGACTGGTCGCACCCGTACCTGACCATGGACTTCAAAACTGAAGCCAACATCATCCGCGCGCTGGGTAAAATCATCGGCAACGGTCACCTGCACAAAGGCGCGAAGCCGGTACACTGGTGCGTTGACTGCCGTTCTGCGCTGGCGGAAGCGGAAGTTGAGTATTACGACAAAACTTCTCCGTCCATCGACGTTGCTTTTCAGGCGGTCGATCAGGATGCACTGAAAGCAAAATTTGCCGTAAGCAACGTTAACGGCCCAATCTCGCTGGTGATCTGGACCACTACGCCGTGGACTCTGCCTGCGAACCGCGCAATCTCTATTGCACCTGATTTCGACTATGCGCTGGTGCAGATCGACGGTCAGGCCGTGATTCTGGCGAAAGATCTGGTTGAAAGCGTAATGCAGCGTATCGGCGTGACCGATTACACCATTCTCGGCACGGTAAAAGGTGCGGAGCTTGAGTTGCTGCGCTTTACCCATCCGTTTATGGGCTTCGACGTTCCGGCAATCCTCGGCGATCACGTTACCCTGGACGCCGGTACCGGTGCCGTTCACACCGCGCCTGGCCACGGCCCGGACGACTATGTGATCGGTCAGAAATACGGCCTGGAAACCGCTAACCCGGTTGGCCCGGACGGCACTTATCTGCCGGGCACTTATCCGACGCTGGATGGCGTGAACGTCTTCAAAGCGAACGACATCGTCGTTGCGCTGCTGCAGGAAAAAGGCGCGCTGCTGCACGTTGAGAAAATGCAGCACAGCTATCCGTGCTGCTGGCGTCACAAAACGCCGATCATCTTCCGCGCGACGCCGCAGTGGTTCGTCAGCATGGATCAGAAAGGTCTGCGTGCGCAGTCACTGAAAGAGATCAAAGGCGTGCAGTGGATCCCGGACTGGGGCCAGGCGCGTATCGAGTCGATGGTTGCTAACCGTCCTGACTGGTGTATCTCCCGTCAGCGCACCTGGGGCGTACCGATGTCACTGTTCGTGCACAAAGACACGGAAGAGCTGCATCCGCGTACTCTCGAACTAATGGAAGAAGTGGCAAAACGCGTTGAAGTTGACGGCATCCAGGCGTGGTGGGATCTTGATGCGAAAGAGATCCTCGGCGATGAAGCTGATCAGTACGTGAAAGTGCCGGACACATTGGATGTATGGTTTGACTCCGGATCTACCCACTCTTCTGTTGTTGACGTGCGTCCGGAATTTGCCGGTCACGCAGCGGACATGTATCTGGAAGGTTCTGACCAGCACCGTGGTTGGTTCATGTCTTCCCTAATGATCTCCACCGCGATGAAAGGCAAAGCGCCGTATCGTCAGGTACTGACCCACGGCTTTACCGTGGATGGTCAGGGCCGCAAGATGTCTAAATCCATCGGCAATACCGTTTCGCCGCAGGATGTGATGAACAAACTGGGCGCGGATATTCTGCGTCTGTGGGTGGCATCAACCGACTACACCGGTGAAATGGCCGTTTCTGACGAGATCCTGAAACGTGCTGCCGATAGCTATCGTCGTATCCGTAACACCGCGCGCTTCCTGCTGGCAAACCTGAACGGTTTTGATCCAGCAAAAGATATGGTGAAACCGGAAGAGATGGTGGTACTGGATCGCTGGGCCGTAGGTTGTGCGAAAGCGGCACAGGAAGACATCCTCAAGGCGTACGAAGCATACGATTTCCACGAAGTGGTACAGCGTCTGATGCGCTTCTGCTCCGTTGAGATGGGTTCCTTCTACCTCGACATCATCAAAGACCGTCAGTACACCGCCAAAGCGGACAGTGTGGCGCGTCGTAGCTGCCAGACTGCGCTGTATCACATCGCAGAAGCGCTGGTGCGCTGGATGGCACCAATCCTCTCCTTCACCGCTGATGAAGTGTGGGGCTACCTGCCGGGCGAACGTGAAAAATACGTCTTCACCGGTGAGTGGTACGAAGGCCTGTTTGGCCTGGCAGACAGCGAAGCGATGAACGATGCGTTCTGGGACGAGCTGTTGAAAGTGCGTGGCGAAGTGAACAAAGTCATTGAGCAAGCGCGTGCCGACAAGAAAGTGGGTGGCTCGCTGGAAGCGGCAGTAACCTTGTATGCAGAACCGGAACTGGCGGCGAAACTGACCGCGCTGGGCGATGAATTACGATTTGTCCTGTTGACCTCCGGCGCTACCGTTGCAGACTATCACGACGCACCTGCTGATGCTCAGCAGAGCGAAGTACTCAAAGGGCTGAAAGTCGCGTTGAGTAAAGCCGAAGGTGAGAAGTGCCCACGCTGCTGGCACTACACCCAGGATGTCGGCAAGGTGGCGGAACACGCAGAAATCTGCGGCCGCTGTGTCAGCAACGTCGCCGGTGACGGTGAAAAACGTAAGTTTGCCTGATGAGTCAATCGATCTGTTCAACAGGGCTACGCTGGCTGTGGCTGGTGGTAGTCGTGCTGATTATCGATCTGGGCAGCAAATACCTGATCCTCCAGAACTTTGCTCTGGGGGATACGGTCCCGCTGTTCCCGTCGCTTAATCTGCATTATGCGCGTAACTATGGCGCGGCGTTTAGTTTCCTTGCCGATAGCGGCGGCTGGCAGCGTTGGTTCTTTGCCGGTATTGCGATTGGTATTAGCGTGATCCTGGCAGTGATGATGTATCGCTCGAAGGCCACGCAGAAGCTAAACAATATCGCTTACGCGCTGATTATTGGCGGCGCGCTGGGCAACCTGTTCGACCGCCTGTGGCACGGCTTTGTTGTCGATATGATCGACTTCTACGTCGGCGACTGGCACTTCGCCACCTTCAACCTTGCCGATACTGCCATCTGTGTCGGTGCGGCACTGATTGTGCTGGAAGGTTTTTTGCCTTCTAGAGCGAAAAAACAATAATAAACCCTGCCGGATAAGGCGTTTACGCCGCATCCGGCAAAAATCCTCAAATATAAGAGCAAACCTGCATGTCTGAATCTGTACAGAGCAATAGCGCCGTCCTGGTGCACTTCACGCTAAAACTCGACGATGGCACCACCGCCGAGTCTACCCGCAACAACGGTAAACCGGCGCTGTTCCGCCTGGGTGATGCTTCTCTTTCTGAAGGGCTGGAGCAACACCTGTTGGGGCTGAAAGTGGGCGATAAAACCACCTTCTCGTTGGAGCCAGATGCGGCGTTTGGCGTGCCGTCACCGGACCTGATTCAGTACTTCTCCCGCCGTGAATTTATGGATGCAGGCGAGCCAGAAATTGGCGCAATCATGCTTTTTACCGCAATGGATGGCAGTGAGATGCCTGGCGTGATCCGCGAAATTAACGGCGACTCCATTACCGTTGATTTCAACCATCCGCTGGCCGGGCAGACCGTTCATTTTGATATTGAAGTGCTGGAAATCGATCCGGCATTGGAGGCGTAACATGCAGATCCTGTTGGCCAACCCGCGTGGTTTTTGTGCCGGGGTAGACCGCGCTATCAGCATTGTTGAAAACGCGCTGGCCATTTACGGCGCACCGATATATGTCCGTCACGAAGTGGTACATAACCGCTATGTGGTCGATAGCTTGCGTGAGCGTGGGGCTATCTTTATTGAGCAGATTAGCGAAGTACCGGACGGCGCGATCCTGATTTTCTCCGCACACGGTGTTTCTCAGGCGGTACGTAACGAAGCAAAAAGTCGCGATTTGACGGTATTTGACGCGACCTGTCCGCTGGTGACCAAAGTGCATATGGAAGTCGCCCGCGCCAGTCGCCGTGGCGAAGAATCTATTCTCATCGGTCACGCCGGGCACCCGGAAGTGGAAGGGACAATGGGCCAGTACAGTAACCCGGAAGGGGGAATGTATCTGGTCGAATCGCCGGACGATGTGTGGAAACTGACGGTCAAAAACGAAGAGAAGCTCTCCTTTATGACCCAGACCACGCTGTCGGTGGATGACACGTCTGATGTGATCGACGCGCTGCGTAAACGCTTCCCGAAAATTGTCGGTCCGCGCAAAGATGACATCTGCTACGCCACGACTAACCGTCAGGAAGCGGTACGCGCCCTGGCAGAACAGGCGGAAGTTGTGTTGGTGGTCGGTTCGAAAAACTCCTCCAACTCCAACCGTCTGGCGGAGCTGGCCCAGCGTATGGGCAAACGCGCGTTTTTGATTGACGATGCGAAAGACATCCAGGAAGAGTGGGTGAAAGAGGTTAAATGCGTCGGCGTGACTGCGGGCGCATCGGCTCCGGATATTCTGGTGCAGAATGTGGTGGCACGTTTGCAGCAGCTGGGCGGTGGTGAAGCCATTCCGCTGGAAGGCCGTGAAGAAAACATTGTTTTCGAAGTGCCGAAAGAGCTGCGTGTCGATATTCGTGAAGTCGATTAAGTCATTAGCAGCCTAAGTTATGCGAAAATGCCGGTCTTGTTACCGGCATTTTTTATGGAGAAAACATGCGTTTACCTATCTTCCTCGATACTGACCCCGGCATTGACGATGCCGTCGCCATTGCCGCCGCGATTTTTGCACCCGAACTCGACCTGCAACTGATGACCACCGTCGCGGGTAATGTCTCGGTTGAGAAAACCACCCGCAACGCCCTGCAACTGCTGCATTTCTGGAATGCGGAGATTCCGCTCGCCCAGGGAGCCGCTGTGCCGCTGGTACGCGCACCGCGTGATGCGGCATCTGTGCACGGCGAATCGGGAATGGCTGGCTACGACTTTGTTGAGCACAACCGAAAGCCGCTCGGGATACCAGCGTTTCTGGCGATTCGGGATGCCCTGATGCGTGCACCAGAGCCCGTTACCCTGGTGGCCATCGGCCCGTTAACCAATATTGCGCTGTTACTTTCACAATGCCCGGAATGTAAACCGTATATTCGTCGTCTGGTGATCATGGGCGGTTCTGCTGGTCGCGGCAACTGCACACCAAACGCCGAGTTTAATATCGCTGCCGATCCAGAAGCGGCTGCCTGTGTCTTCCGTAGCGGCATCGAAATCGTCATGTGCGGTCTGGATGTCACCAATCAGGCAATATTAACCCCTGACTATCTCGCTACTTTGCCGGAGTTGAATCGCACCGGAAAAATGCTCCACGCCCTGTTTAGCCACTACCGTAGCGGCAGTATGCAAAGTGGACTGCGTATGCACGACCTTTGCGCTATTGCCTGGCTGGTGCGCCCGGAATTGTTCACTCTCAAACCGTGTTTTGTGGCAGTGGAAACTCAGGGCGAATTTACCTCAGGCACGACGGTGGTTGATATCGACGGTTGCCTGGGCAAACCAGCCAATGTAAAGGTGGCATTGGATCTGGATGTGAAAGGCTTCCAGCAGTGGGTGGCTGAGGTGCTGGCTCTGGCGTCGTAACCTGTCACATGTTATCGGCATGCAGTCATTCATCGACTCATGCCTTTCACTGATATCCCTCCCTGTTTATCATTAATTTCTAATTATCAGCGTTTTTGGCTGGCGGCGTAGCGATGCGCTGGTTACTCTGAAAACGGTCTATGCAAATTAACAAAAGAGAATAGCTATGCATGATGCAAACATCCGCGTTGCCATCGCGGGAGCCGGGGGGCGTATGGGCCGCCAGTTGATTCAGGCGGCGCTGGCATTAGAAGGCGTGCAGCTGGGCGCGGCGCTGGAGCGCGAAGGATCTTCTTTACTGGGCAGCGACGCCGGTGAGCTGGCTGGTGCAGGGAAAACAGGCGTTACCGTGCAAAGCAGCCTCGATGCGGTAAAAGATGATTTTGATGTGTTTATCGATTTTACCCGTCCGGAAGGTACGCTGAACCATCTCGCTTTTTGTCGCCAGCATGGCAAAGGGATGGTGATCGGCACTACGGGGTTTGACGAAGCCGGTAAACAGGCGATTCGTGACGCCGCCGCCGATATTGCGATTGTCTTTGCCGCCAATTTTAGCGTTGGCGTTAACGTCATGCTTAAGCTGCTGGAGAAAGCAGCCAAAGTGATGGGTGACTACACCGATATCGAAATTATTGAAGCACATCATAGACATAAAGTTGATGCGCCGTCAGGCACCGCACTGGCAATGGGAGAGGCGATCGCCCACGCCCTTGATAAAGATCTGAAAGATTGCGCGGTCTACAGTCGTGAAAGCCACACCGGTGAACGTGTGCCTGGCACCATTGGTTTTGCCACCGTGCGTGCAGGTGACATCGTTGGCGAACATACCGCGATGTTTGCCGATATTGGCGAGCGTCTGGAGATCACCCATAAGGCGTCCAGCCGCATGACATTTGCTAACGGCGCGGTAAGATCGGCTTTGTGGTTGAGTGGTAAGGAAAGTGGTCTTTTTGATATGCGAGATGTGCTTGATCTCAATAGTTTGTAACCACAAAATATTTGTTATGGTGCAAAAATAATACATTTAATTTATTGATTATAAAGGGCTTTAATTATTGGCCCTTTTATTTTTAGTGTTATGTTTTTAAATTGTATATAAGTGCCAAAAATTACATGTATTGTCTTCTGTTTTTGTTGTTTTAATGTAAAATTTGACCATTTGGTCCACTTTTCCCTGCTCGCTTTTATTTCATGCAATCTTCTTGCTGCGCAAGCGTTTTCCAGAACAGGTTATATGATCTTTTTGTCGCTTAATGCCTGTAAAACATGCATGAGCCACAAAATAATATAAAAAATCCCGCCATTAAGTTGACTTTTAGCGCCCATATCTCCAGAATGCCGCCGTTTGCCAGAAATTCGTCGGTAAGCAGATTTGCATTGATTTACGTCATCATTGTGAATTAATATGCAAATAAAGTGAGTGAATATTCTATGGAGGGTGTTTTGATTAAGTCAGCGCTATTGGTTCTGGAAGACGGAACCCAGTTTCACGGTCGGGCCATAGGGGCAACAGGTTCGGCGCTTGGGGAAGTCGTTTTCAATACTTCAATGACCGGTTATCAAGAAATCCTCACTGATCCTTCCTATTCTCGTCAAATCGTTACTCTTACTTATCCCCATATTGGCAATGTCGGCACTAATGACGCCGATGAAGAATCTTCTCAGGTACATGCACAAGGTCTGGTGATTCGCGACCTGCCGCTGATTGCCAGCAACTTCCGTAATACCGAAGACCTCTCTTCTTACCTGAAGCACCATAACATCGTGGCGATTGCCGATATCGATACCCGTAAGCTGACGCGTTTACTGCGCGAGAAAGGCGCACAGAATGGCTGCATTATCGCAGGCGATAACCCGGATGCGGCGTTGGCGTTAGAAAAAGCCCGCGCGTTCCCAGGTCTGAATGGCATGGATCTGGCAAAAGAAGTGACCACCGCAGAAGCCTATAGCTGGACACAAGGGAGCTGGACGTTGACCGGCGGCCTGCCAGAAGCGAAAAAAGAAGACGAGCTGCCGTTCCACGTCGTGGCTTATGATTTTGGTGCCAAGCGCAACATCCTGCGGATGCTGGTGGATAGAGGCTGTCGCCTGACCATCGTTCCGGCGCAAACTTCTGCGGAAGATGTGCTGAAAATGAATCCAGACGGCATCTTCCTCTCCAACGGTCCTGGCGACCCGGCCCCGTGCGATTACGCCATTACCGCCATCCAGAAATTCCTCGAAACCGATATTCCGGTATTCGGCATCTGCCTCGGTCATCAGCTGCTGGCGCTGGCGAGCGGTGCGAAGACTGTCAAAATGAAATTTGGTCACCACGGCGGCAACCATCCGGTTAAAGATGTGGAGAAAAACGTGGTGATGATCACCGCCCAGAACCACGGTTTTGCGGTGGATGAAGCAACATTACCTGCAAACCTGCGTGTCACGCATAAATCCCTGTTCGACGGTACGTTACAGGGCATTCATCGCACTGATAAACCGGCGTTCAGCTTCCAGGGTCACCCGGAAGCCAGCCCTGGGCCACACGACGCAGCGCCGTTGTTCGACCACTTTATCGAGTTAATTGAGCAGTACCGTAAAACCGCTAAGTAATCAGGAGTAAAAGAGCCATGCCAAAACGTACAGATATAAAAAGTATCCTGATTCTGGGTGCGGGCCCGATTGTTATCGGTCAGGCGTGTGAGTTTGACTACTCTGGCGCGCAAGCATGTAAAGCCCTGCGCGAAGAGGGTTACCGCGTCATTCTGGTGAACTCCAACCCGGCGACCATCATGACCGACCCGGAAATGGCCGATGCGACCTACATCGAGCCGATTCACTGGGAAGTAGTACGCAAGATTATTGAAAAAGAGCGCCCGGACGCGGTGCTGCCAACGATGGGCGGTCAGACGGCGCTGAACTGCGCGCTGGAGCTGGAGCGTCAGGGCGTGTTGGAAGAGTTCGGCGTGACTATGATTGGTGCGACCGCCGATGCGATTGATAAAGCAGAAGACCGCCGTCGTTTCGACGTAGCGATGAAGAAAATTGGTCTGGAAACCGCGCGTTCCGGTATCGCACACACGATGGAAGAAGCGCTGGCGGTTGCCGCTGACGTGGGCTTCCCGTGCATTATTCGCCCATCCTTTACCATGGGCGGTAGCGGCGGCGGTATCGCTTATAACCGCGAAGAGTTTGAAGAAATTTGCGCCCGCGGTCTGGATCTCTCCCCAACCAAAGAGCTGCTGATTGATGAGTCGCTGATCGGCTGGAAAGAGTACGAGATGGAAGTGGTGCGTGATAAAAACGACAACTGCATCATCGTCTGCTCTATCGAAAACTTTGATGCGATGGGCATCCATACCGGTGACTCCATCACTGTCGCGCCAGCCCAAACGCTGACCGACAAAGAATATCAAATCATGCGTAACGCCTCGATGGCGGTGCTGCGTGAAATCGGCGTTGAAACCGGTGGTTCCAATGTCCAGTTTGCGGTGAACCCGAAAAACGGTCGCCTGATTGTTATCGAAATGAACCCACGCGTGTCCCGTTCTTCGGCGCTGGCGTCGAAAGCGACCGGTTTCCCGATTGCTAAAGTGGCGGCGAAACTGGCGGTGGGTTACACCCTCGACGAACTGATGAACGACATCACTGGCGGACGTACTCCGGCCTCCTTCGAGCCGTCCATCGACTATGTGGTTACTAAAATTCCTCGCTTCAACTTCGAAAAATTCGCTGGTGCTAACGACCGTCTGACCACTCAGATGAAATCGGTTGGCGAAGTGATGGCGATTGGTCGCACGCAGCAGGAATCCCTGCAAAAAGCGCTGCGCGGCCTGGAAGTCGGTGCGACTGGATTCGACCCGAAAGTGAGCCTCGATGACCCGGAAGCGTTAACCAAAATCCGTCGCGAACTGAAAGATGCTGGCGCAGAGCGTATCTGGTACATCGCCGATGCCTTCCGTGCGGGCCTGTCTGTGGACGGCGTGTTCAACCTGACCAATATTGACCGCTGGTTCCTGGTACAGATTGAAGAACTGGTGCGTCTGGAAGAGAAAGTAGCGGAAGTGGGCATCACTGGCCTGAACGCTGAATTCCTGCGCCAGCTGAAACGCAAAGGTTTTGCCGATGCGCGTCTGGCAAAACTGGCGGGCGTGCGCGAAGCGGAAATCCGCAAGCTGCGCGACCAGTATGACCTGCACCCGGTTTATAAGCGCGTGGATACCTGTGCGGCAGAGTTCGCCACCGACACCGCTTACATGTACTCCACTTATGAAGAAGAGTGCGAAGCGAATCCGTCTACCGACCGTGAAAAAATCATGGTTCTCGGCGGCGGCCCGAACCGTATCGGTCAGGGTATCGAATTCGACTACTGCTGTGTACACGCCTCGCTGGCGCTGCGCGAAGACGGTTACGAAACCATTATGGTTAACTGTAACCCGGAAACCGTCTCCACCGACTACGACACTTCCGATCGCCTCTACTTCGAGCCGGTAACTCTGGAAGATGTGCTGGAAATCGTGCGTATTGAGAAGCCGAAAGGCGTTATCGTTCAGTACGGCGGTCAGACCCCGCTGAAACTGGCGCGCGCGCTGGAAGCTGCTGGCGTACCGGTTATCGGCACCAGCCCGGATGCTATCGACCGTGCAGAAGACCGTGAACGCTTCCAGCATGCGGTTGAGCGTCTGAAACTGAAACAACCGGCGAACGCCACCGTTACCGCTATTGAAATGGCGGTAGAGAAGGCGAAAGAGATTGGCTACCCGCTGGTGGTACGTCCGTCTTACGTTCTCGGCGGTCGGGCGATGGAAATCGTCTATGACGAAGCTGACCTGCGTCGCTACTTCCAGACGGCGGTCAGCGTGTCTAACGATGCGCCAGTGTTGCTGGATCACTTCCTTGATGACGCGGTAGAAGTTGACGTGGATGCCATCTGCGACGGCGAAATGGTGCTGATTGGCGGCATCATGGAGCACATCGAGCAGGCGGGCGTGCACTCCGGTGACTCCGCATGTTCTCTGCCAGCCTACACCTTAAGTCAGGAAATTCAGGATGTGATGCGCCAGCAGGTGCAGAAACTGGCCTTCGAATTGCAGGTGCGCGGTCTGATGAACGTGCAGTTTGCGGTGAAAAACAACGAAGTCTACCTGATTGAAGTTAACCCGCGTGCGGCGCGTACCGTTCCGTTCGTCTCCAAAGCCACCGGCGTACCGCTGGCAAAAGTGGCGGCGCGTGTGATGGCTGGCAAATCGCTGGCTGAGCAGGGCGTAACCAAAGAAGTTATCCCGCCGTACTACTCGGTGAAAGAAGTGGTGCTGCCGTTCAATAAATTCCCGGGTGTTGACCCGCTGTTAGGGCCAGAAATGCGCTCCACCGGGGAAGTGATGGGCGTGGGCCGCACCTTCGCTGAAGCGTTTGCCAAAGCGCAGCTGGGCAGCAACTCCACCATGAAGAAACACGGTCGTGCGTTGCTTTCCGTGCGCGAAGGCGATAAAGAACGCGTGGTGGACCTGGCGGCAAAACTGCTGAAACAGGGCTTCGAGTTGGATGCGACCCACGGCACGGCGATTGTGCTGGGCGAAGCGGGCATTAATCCGCGTCTGGTGAACAAGGTGCATGAAGGCCGTCCGCACATTCAGGACCGCATCAAGAATGGCGAATATACCTACATCATCAACACCACTTCAGGCCGTCGCGCGATTGAAGACTCCCGCGTGATCCGTCGCAGTGCGCTGCAATATAAAGTGCATTATGACACCACCCTGAACGGTGGTTTCGCTACCGCGATGGCGCTGAATGCCGACGCGACCGAAAAAGTAATTTCGGTGCAGGAAATGCACGCGCAGATCAAATAATAGCGTGTCATGGCGGATATTTTTCATCCGCTAATTTGATCGAATAAGTAATACGGTTCTCTGATGAGGACCGTTTTTTTTGCCCATTAAGTAAATCTTTTGGGGGGTAATGACTCCAACTTACTGATAGTGTTTTATGTTCAGATAATGCCCGATGACCTTGTCATGCAGCTCCACCGATTTTGAGAACGACAGTGACTTCCGTCCCAGCCTTGCCAGATGTTGTCTCAGATTCAGATTATGTCGCTCA
>NZ_MECT01000003.1:0-14019 GCF_001722145.1 Shigella sp. FC1544 | reverse complement strand
GTGTTGAGGCCAACGCCCATAATGCGTGCACTGGCGCGACATCCGACGCCATTCATGGCCATATCAATGATTTTCTGGTGCGTACCGGGCTGAGAGGCGGTGTAAGTGAACTGTAGTTGCCATGTTTTACGGCAATGAGAGCAGAGATAGCGCTGATGTCCGGCAGTGCTTTTGCCGTTACGCACCACGCCTTCAGTAGCGGAGCAGGAAGGACATCTGATGGAAATGGAAGCCACGCAAGCACCTTAAAATCACCATCATACACTAAATCAGTAAGTTGGCAGCATTACCAGAGCAACAAACGCAAGTACAGCAACCTGTCATTAAACTGAGAAATTTAATCTTTGCCCGTTGCATAACCTTTAATTATTCATATGCATTGCTGTTGTTACTTTTTATATAGCTAACACCAATAATTAACCTTTCTTTTCTGTTTATATAGAGTGAGCACGGCTATTTATGTTATTTTAACAACTATTACTACCAAGCCCATTTATCTGGCTTATAAATTAAAATTAATTATTTAATTGAGAAATGGTTAGGGAGAACCTACATGGCCATAAGCATCAAGGGTGTTAATACCGGTGTTATTCGCAAGAGTAATAATTTCATTGCACTGGCGCTGAAAATTAAAGAACCTCGCAATAAAGAATCGTTGTTCTTTATGTCTGTCATGGAACTGCGCGACCTGCTGATTGCGCTGGAAAGTCGTCTGCATCAAAAGCATAAACTGGATGCTGCTGCACGCCTTCAGTATGAGCAAGCTCGCGATAAAGTCATTAAGAAAATGGCAGAAAACATCCCAGAAATTCTGGTTGATGAGCTTAAAAATGCCGATATTAATCGTCGGGTTAACACGCTGGAACTTACCGATAATCAAGGCGAAAATCTTACCTTCGTATTAACGCTACATGACGGTAGCAAATGTGAGTTAGTCGTCAATGAGTTGCAGATTGAAATGCTAGCGCGAGCAATCATTCATGCAATTAATAATGCGGAAATGCGTGAACTGGCATTACGTATTACCTCACTGTTAGATTTCCTGCCGTTATATGACGTTGACTGCCAGGAAAATGGCAATCTGGAATATGACACCTATTCCCAACCGGAATGGAAACATAACTTGTTCGACCATTATCTGGCGGTGCTTTACCGCTTTAAAGATGAAAGTGGCAAAGAACAATTTAGCGGCGCAGTGGTGAAAACGCGTGAAGCAACGCCGGGTAAAGAAGTAGAGGCGATCACTCGCCGAATGCTTGATTTCAGCCCACGACTGAAAAAACTCGCGGGTGTGCCATGTCAGGTCTATGTTCGCACCGTAGCGGCGAATAACGCCCAACCGCTAACCCAGGATCAATGCTTACGCGCGCTGCATCACTTACGTGTTCAATCCACCAGCAAAACTGCACCACAGGCGAAATAATCTCATCTTTGCTAATGCGAGGCTGGAGCCATCCAGCCTGAAATGACTGATAACGTGATCGTTGGTCATGCCGGATGCGGCGTAAACGCCTTATCCGGCCTACAAATTCTCAAGCATTCAATCAGTTGCAATGCCTGCTGTAGGCCTGATAAGCGAAGCGCATCAGGCAATAATACGTTTGTCACCCAGGCTCTGGATCACATCAGTTCGGGCACTTATAAACCTGACCGATAATCTGGCTATCCGTCGGGACAAAACTGGACAACATTCCCTGCGACGGGCTGCTGATGCCATAAATCACGTTACCGCCCATTGCAGCCGCCTGGTTGCGCAGATCGTTTGCTGCGCCGCGCATAGAACCGCCCTCTTCTCCGTGTTGCCCGGAAAGCCAGTTGCTTTGCTTACCTGTCGCAGTACCAATCAGCTGGCACTCTGCGCCTGGCTGCTCGTCCACAATGCGTACACTCTGACCGGCAGCACTCAATTCGTTGCTGGAGCTACAACCCGCCATCAGTAGCGCGGCACCGACAATCCCTGCTAAGTATTTTACGTGCATGTTATTCCCCATAATCAATGAGCTGGACGCCACTCGCGTCGTCCGTGTCTGAATCTTATACTAGAAAGATGACCAAAAGAAAAACCCCCAGACATTTCTGCCCGGGGGTTTGTTTATTTCTGCGAGGTGCAGGGCAATTACATCATGCCGCCCATGCCACCCATGCCGCCCATACCGCCAGCAGCGCCTAAGTCAGCTGCATCGTTTTTCGGCAGGTCGGTAACCATGCACTCGGTGGTGATCATCAGGCCAGCCACAGAAGCCGCGTACTGCAGAGCAGAACGGGTTACTTTGGTTGGATCCAGGATACCCATGTCGATCATGTTGCCGTATTCTTCGGTTGCTGCGTTGTAACCGTAGTTGCCGTCGCCGCCTTTAACAGTGTTAGCAACAACAGACGGTTCTTCGCCGCAGTTCAATACGATCTGACGCAGCGGAGCTTCCATTGCACGCAGTGCAACTTTGATACCCACGTTCTGGTCTTCGTTCTGACCACGCAGGTCAGCCAGTTTAGACGCTACGCGGATCAGCGCAACACCACCACCAGCAACCACGCCTTCTTCTACCGCAGCACGGGTCGCGTGCAGGGCATCTTCAACGCGTGCTTTTTTCTCTTTCATTTCAACTTCGGTAGCAGCACCTACTTTGATAACTGCAACGCCGCCTGCCAGTTTCGCTACGCGCTCCTGCAGTTTTTCACGGTCGTAGTCAGAAGTTGCTTCTTCAATCTGCTGACGGATCTGAGCAACACGGCCCTGGATTGCAGCTTCTTCACCCACGCCATCAATGATGGTGGTGGTGTCTTTGTTGATCACAACACGTTTAGCCTGACCCAGGTCTTCCAGGGTTGCTTTTTCCAGCTCCATACCGATCTCTTCAGAGATTACGGTACCGCCAGTCAGGGTTGCGATATCCTGCAGCATAGCTTTACGGCGATCGCCGAAGCCCGGAGCTTTAACCGCAGCAACTTTCACGATGCCACGCATGGTGTTAACAACCAGAGTTGCCAGCGCTTCGCCTTCAACATCTTCAGCGATGATCAGCAGCGGTTTACCTGCTTTAGCAACGGCTTCCAGAACCGGCAGCATTTCGCGGATGTTGGAGATTTTCTTGTCCGCCAGCAGGATGAACGGGCTTTCCAGTTCTACTGCGCCAGTTTCCGGCTTGTTGATGAAGTAAGGAGACAGGTAGCCACGGTCGAACTGCATACCTTCAACCACGTCCAGTTCGTCCTGCAGACCGGTACCGTCTTCAACGGTGATAACGCCTTCTTTACCGACTTTGTCCATCGCTTCAGCGATCAGTTTACCTACGGTTTCGTCGGAGTTAGCGGAGATGGTACCAACCTGAGCAATCGCTTTAGAGTCAGAGCATGGTACGGACAGCGCTTTCAGTTCTTCAACTGCAGCGGTAACAGCTTTGTCGATACCACGTTTCAGGTCCATCGGGTTCATGCCCGCAGCAACTGCTTTCAGACCCTCAGTGATGATAGCCTGAGCCAGTACGGTTGCAGTGGTGGTACCGTCGCCTGCAGCGTCGTTCGCTTTAGAGGCAACTTCTTTCACCATCTGCGCACCCATATTTTCGAACTTGTCTTCCAGTTCGATTTCACGAGCAACGGAAACACCATCTTTGGTGATGGTCGGTGCACCGAAAGATTTATCCAGAACTACGTTACGGCCTTTCGGACCGAGGGTAACTTTCACTGCATCTGCCAGTACGTTTACGCCGCGCAGCATTTTCACACGAGCGTCGTTACCGAATTTTACGTCTTTAGCTGCCATTATCTTTATTCCTTAAATTCGTATGTTCAGTGTCGTGCGAGGATTACGCTTCAACAATTGCCAGAATGTCGCTTTCGGACATGATCAACACTTCTTCATTGTCGATCTTCTCAGATTTCACACCGTAGCCATCGTTGAAAATAACGATGTCGCCAACTTTCACATCCAGCGGCTTCACTTCGCCATTTTCAAGGATACGGCCATTGCCGACAGCCAGCACTTCGCCGCGGGTGGATTTAGCCGCTGCAGAGCCGGTCAGAACGATGCCGCCAGCAGATTTAGTTTCAACTTCTTTACGCTTGACGATCACGCGATCATGCAATGGACGAATATTCATTGATAACTCTCCTTTGAGAAAGTCCGTATCTGTTATGGGTGACGCCGGAGCTTACGTGGTTTCCCGGCTGGTGACCAGAGAAATGGGGATGAGGATTCGCCCCTTCAAGGGGGAAAAAGAAAAAAAATTCTGATCAGCACAAAATCGGGTGAAAACCCTGATTCACCTCACATTTCATCGCAATTTCTTCATCGCCGTCATAAGCGAATCTGATTGTGCTACCATCGAAAATCTACGCAGTTGCCCAAAATTTGGGCGCAATCGGATATCAACCCATGAGTGGACTCAAACAAGAACTGAGGCTGGCCCAGGGCATTGGCCTGCTATCGACGTCATTATTAGGCACCGGCGTGTTTGCCGTTCCTGCGTTAGCTGCACAGGTAGCAGGCAATAACAGCCTGTGGGCGTGGCCCGTTTTGATTATCTTAGTGTTCCCGATTGCGATTGTGTTTGCGATTCTGGGTCGCCACTATCCCAGCGCAGGCGGTGTCGCGCACTTCGTCGGTATGGCGTTTGGTTCGCGGCTTGAGCGAGTCACCGGCTGGTTGTTTTTATCGGTCATTCCCGTGGGTTTGCCAGCCGCGCTACAAATTGCCGCCGGGTTCGGCCAGGCAATGTTTGGCTGGCATAGCTGGCAACTGTTGTTGGCAGAACTCGGTACGCTGGCGCTGGTGTGGTATATCGGTACTCGCGGTGCCAGTTCCAGTGCTAATCTACAAACCGTTATTGCCGGACTTATCGTCGCGCTGATTGTCGCTATCTGGTGGGCGGGCGATATCAAACCTGCGAATATCCCCTTCCCGGCACTTGGTAATATCGAACTTACCGGGTTATTTGCTGCGTTATCAGTGATGTTCTGGTGTTTTGTCGGTCTGGAAGCATTTGCCCATCTTGCCTCGGAATTTAAAAATCCAGAGCGTGATTTTCCTCGCGCATTGATGATTGGTCTGCTGCTGGCAGGATTAGTCTACTGGGGCTGTACGGTAGTCGTCTTACACTTCGACGCCTATGGTGAAAAAATGGCGGCGGCAGCATCGCTTCCAAAAATTGTAGTGCAACTGTTCGGTGTAGGAGCGTTATGGATTGCCTGCGTGATTGGCTATCTGGCCTGCTTTGCCAGTCTCAACATTTATATACAGAGCTTCGCCCGCCTGGTCTGGTCGCAGGCGCAACATAATCCTGACCACTACCTGGCACGTCTCTCTTCTCGCCATATCCCGAATAATGCCCTCAATGCGGTGCTCGGCTGCAGTGTGGTGAGCACTTTGGTGATTCATGCTTTAGAGATCAATCTGGACGCTCTTATTATTTATGCCAATGGCATCTTTATTATGATTTATCTGTTATGCATGCTGGCAGGCTGTAAATTATTGCAAGGACGTTATCGACTACTGGCGGTGGTTGGCGGGCTGTTATGCGTTCTGTTACTGGCAATGGTCGGCTGGAAAAGTCTCTATGCGCTGATCGTGCTGGCGGGGTTATGGCTGTTGCTGCCAAAACGAAAAACGCCGGAAAATGGCATAACCACATAATCCGGCGTTTCGACATTAATCCTGGCGATCGTCTTTATGATCAAGGCGGTCGCGCTCATCATCCTTTCGCTGGTACTCACCATCAAAAGTATTACCGCCACCGGTCCCGGCGCTAAAACCGCCGCCTGGCATACGAGAAAAGCGCAAATGCGGCATCAACTTCACTGTCAGATGCTTTTGCACCGGCGGTAATAAAAGCAGAAGACCGAGGAAGTCGGTGAAAAAGCCCGGTAATAAAAGCAGCAAACCGGCAATGATCAGCGAAACACTTTTAATCATCTCCGCCGCTGGGTTTTCACCCGCCGCCATTTTTTGCTGCATCAGCACGAAATTCTTAAAGCCCTGGTTACGTACCAGTGACATCCCGATAACTGACGTGAATATAACCAGCACGAGGGTCAGCAATACCCCCAATACATGGGCAACCTGAATAAAGATTGAAATCTCAATATAGACATAAAGGAAAATGGCAATAAAAGGTAACCAGCGCAAAGGTTTCTCCTGTAATAGCAGCCGGTAAAACCCGGCTACCTGAATGGGTTGCGAATCGCGTTCAGCTTATATTGTGGTCATTAGCAAAATTTCAAGATGTTTGCGCAACTATTTTTGGTAGTAATCCCAAAGCGGTGATCTATTTCACAAATTAATAATTAAGGGGTAAAAAACGACACTTAAAGTGATCCAGATTACGGTAGAAATCCTCAAGCAGCATATGATCTCGGGTATTCGGTCGATGCAGGGGATAATCGTCGGTCGAAAAACATTCGAAACCACATATATTCTGTGTGTATAAAGCAAATCATTGGCAGCTTGAAAAAGAAGGTTCACATGTCAAACAACATTCGTATCGAAGAAGATCTGTTGGGTACCAGGGAAGTTCCAGCTGATGCCTACTATGGTGTTCACACTCTGAGAGCGATTGAAAACTTCTATATCAGCAACAACAAAATCAGTGATATTCCTGAATTTGTTCGCGGTATGGTAATGGTTAAAAAAGCCGCAGCTATGGCAAACAAAGAGCTGCAAACCATTCCTAAAAGTGTAGCGAATGCCATCATTGCCGCATGTGATGAAGTCCTGAACAACGGAAAATGCATGGATCAGTTCCCGGTAGACGTCTACCAGGGCGGCGCAGGTACTTCCGTAAACATGAACACCAACGAAGTGCTGGCCAATATCGGTCTGGAACTGATGGGTCACCAGAAAGGTGAATATCAGTACCTGAACCCGAACGACCATGTTAACAAATGTCAGTCCACTAACGACGCCTACCCGACCGGTTTCCGTATCGCAGTTTACTCTTCCCTGATTAAGCTGGTAGATGCGATTAACCAACTGCGTGAAGGCTTTGAACGTAAAGCTGTCGAATTCCAGGACATCCTGAAAATGGGTCGTACCCAGCTGCAGGACGCAGTACCGATGACCCTCGGTCAGGAATTCCGCGCTTTCAGCATCCTGCTGAAAGAAGAAGTGAAAAATATCCAACGTACCGCTGAACTGCTGCTGGAAGTTAACCTTGGCGCAACAGCAATCGGTACTGGTCTGAACACGCCGAAAGAGTACTCTCCGCTGGCAGTGAAAAAACTGGCTGAAGTCACTGGCTTCCCATGCGTACCGGCTGAAGACCTGATCGAAGCGACCTCTGACTGCGGCGCTTATGTTATGGTTCACGGCGCGCTGAAACGCCTGGCTGTGAAGATGTCCAAAATCTGTAACGACCTGCGCTTGCTCTCTTCTGGCCCACGTGCCGGCCTGAACGAGATCAACCTGCCGGAACTGCAGGCGGGCTCTTCCATCATGCCAGCTAAAGTAAACCCGGTTGTTCCGGAAGTGGTTAACCAGGTATGCTTCAAAGTCATCGGTAACGACACCACTGTTACCATGGCAGCAGAAGCAGGTCAGCTGCAGTTGAACGTAATGGAGCCGGTCATTGGCCAGGCCATGTTCGAATCCGTTCACATTCTGACCAACGCTTGCTACAACCTGCTGGAAAAATGCATTAACGGCATCACTGCTAACAAAGAAGTGTGCGAAGGTTACGTTTACAACTCTATCGGTATCGTTACTTACCTGAACCCGTTCATCGGTCACCACAACGGTGACATCGTGGGTAAAATCTGTGCCGAAACCGGTAAGAGTGTACGTGAAGTCGTTCTGGAACGCGGTCTGTTGACTGAAGCGGAACTTGACGATATTTTCTCCGTACAGAATCTGATGCACCCGGCTTACAAAGCAAAACGCTATACTGATGAAAGCGAACAGTAATCGTACAGGGTAGTACAAATAAAGAAGGCACGTCAGATGACGTGCCTTCTTTCTTGTGAGCAGTAACTTAAAAACAACAATCTAATATCAACTTGTTAAAAAACAAGGAAGGCTAATATGCTAGTTGTTGAACTCATCATAGTTTTGCTGGCGATCTTCTTGGGCGCCAGATTGGGGGGAATAGGTATTGGTTTTGCAGGCGGATTGGGGGTGCTGGTTCTTGCCGCTATTGGCGTTAAACCCGGTAACATCCCGTTCGATGTCATTTCCATTATCATGGCGGTTATCGCCGCTATTTCTGCCATGCAGGTTGCTGGCGGTCTGGACTATCTGGTTCATCAGACAGAAAAGCTGCTGCGCCGTAACCCGAAATACATCACGATCCTCGCACCTATCGTGACCTATTTCCTGACAATCTTTGCTGGTACTGGCAACATCTCTCTGGCGACACTGCCAGTTATCGCTGAAGTTGCGAAGGAACAAGGCGTTAAACCTTGCCGTCCGCTCTCTACTGCAGTGGTATCCGCGCAGATTGCGATCACCGCATCGCCAATCTCAGCGGCAGTGGTTTACATGTCTTCCGTGATGGAAGGTCATGGCATCAGCTACCTCCATCTGCTCTCCGTGGTCATCCCGTCCACCCTGCTGGCGGTTCTGGTGATGTCCTTTCTGGTCACTATGCTGTTCAACTCCAAACTCTCTGACGATCCGATTTATCGCAAGCGTCTGGAAGAGGGCCTGGTTGAACTGCGCGGTGAAAAGCAGATTGAAATCAAATCCGGTGCAAAAACGTCCGTCTGGCTGTTCCTGCTGGGCGTAGTTGGCGTGGTTATCTATGCAATCATCAACAGCCCAAGCATGGGTCTGGTTGAAAAACCGCTGATGAACACCACCAACGCAATCCTGATCATCATGCTCAGCGTTGCAACTCTGACCACCGTTATCTGTAAAGTCGATACCGACAACATCCTCAACTCCAGCACCTTCAAAGCAGGTATGAGCGCCTGTATTTGTATCCTGGGTGTTGCGTGGCTGGGCGATACTTTCGTTTCCAACAACATCGACTGGATCAAAGATACCGCTGGTGAAGTGATTCAGGGTCATCCGTGGCTGCTGGCCGTCATCTTCTTCTTTGCTTCTGCTCTGCTGTACTCTCAGGCTGCAACCGCAAAAGCACTGATGCCGATGGCTCTGGCACTGAACGTTTCACCGCTGACCGCTGTTGCTTCTTTCGCTGCGGTGTCTGGTCTGTTCATTCTGCCGACCTACCCGACGCTGGTTGCTGCGGTACAGATGGATGACACGGGTACTACCCGTATCGGTAAATTCGTCTTCAACCATCCGTTCTTCATCCCGGGTACTCTGGGTGTTGCCCTGGCCGTTTGCTTCGGCTTCGTGCTGGGTAGCTTCATGCTGTAATGATCAATCGCGGGGCGTTCACGCCCCGCTTTCTTTCCCGCCGACTAACATCCTTCCCCCGTACGTTGTATAGTGACCTCTCTCTTGCGGTTCCATCTGTTCTTGCGAGGTGTTTATGCTTGATGAAAAAAGTTCGAATACCGCGTCTGTCGTGGTGCTATGTACGGCACCAGATGAAGCGACAGCCCAGGATTTAGCTGCCAAAGTGCTGGCGGAAAAACTGGCGGCCTGCGCGACCTTGATCCCCGGCGCTACCTCTCTCTATTACTGGGAAGGTAAGCTGGAGCAAGAATACGAAGTGCAGATGATTTTAAAAACTACCGTATCTCACCAGCAGGCACTGCTGGAATGCCTGAAGTATCATCATCCATATCAAACCCCGGAACTTCTGGTTTTACCTGTTACACACGGAGACACAGATTACCTCTCATGGCTCAACGCATCTTTACGCTGATCCTGCTACTTTGCAGCACTTCCGTTTTTGCCGGATTATTCGACGCGCCGGGACGTTCACAATTTGTCCCCGCGGATCAAGCCTTTACTTTTGATTTTCAGCAAAACCAACATGACCTTAATCTGACCTGGCAGATCAAAGACGGTTACTACCTCTACCGTAAACAGATCCGCATTACGCCGGAACACGCGAAAATTGCCGACGTGCAGCTGCCGCAAGGCGTCTGGCATGAAGATGAGTTTTACGGCAAAAGCGAGATTTACCGCGATCGGCTGACGCTTCCCGTAACCATCAACCAGGCGAGTGCGGGAGCGACGTTAACTGTCACCTACCAGGGCTGTGCTGATGCCGGTTTCTGTTATCCGCCAGAAACCAAAACCGTTCCGTTAAGCGAAGTGGTCGCCAACAACGCAGCGTCACAGCCTGTGTCTGTTTCGCAGCAAGAGCAGCACACCGCGCAATTGCCCTTTTCCGCGCTCTGGGCGTTGTTGATCGGTATTGGTATCGCCTTTACGCCATGCGTGCTGCCAATGTACCCACTGATTTCTGGCATCGTGCTGGGTGGTAAACAGCGGCTCTCCACTGCCAGAGCATTGTTGCTGACCTTTATTTATGTGCAGGGGATGGCACTGACTTACACGGCGCTGGGTCTGGTAGTTGCCGCCGCAGGGTTACAGTTCCAGGCGGCGCTACAGCACCCATACGTGCTCATTGGCCTCACCATCGTCTTTACCTTGCTGGCGATGTCAATGTTTGGCTTGTTTACTCTACAACTCCCCTCTTCGCTGCAAACACGTCTCACGTTGATGAGCAATCGCCAACAGGGCGGCTCACCTGGCGGTGTGTTTGTTATGGGGGCGATTGCCGGACTTATCTGTTCACCATGCACCACCGCACCGCTTAGCGCGATTCTGCTGTATATCGCCCAAAGCGGGAACATGTGGCTGGGCGGCGGCACGCTTTATCTCTATGCGTTGGGCATGGGCCTGCCGCTGATGCTAATTACCGTCTTTGGTAACCGCTTGCTGCCGAAAAGCGGCCCGTGGATGGAACAAGTCAAAACCGCGTTTGGTTTTGTGATCCTCGCACTGCCGGTCTTCCTGCTGGAGCGAGTGATTGGTGATGTATGGGGATTACGCTTGTGGTCGGCGCTGGGTGTCGCATTCTTTGGCTGGGCCTTTATCACCAGCCTACAGGCTAAACGCGGCTGGATGCGCGTGGTGCAAATAATCCTGCTGGCAGCGGCATTGGTTAGCGTGCGCCCACTTCAGGATTGGGCATTTGGTGCGACGCATACCGCGCAAACTCAGACGCATCTCAACTTTACACAAATCAAAACGGTAGATGAGTTAAATCAGGCGCTCGTTGAAGCCAAAGGCAAACCGGTGATGTTAGATCTTTATGCCGACTGGTGCGTCGCCTGTAAAGAGTTTGAGAAATACACCTTCAGCGACCCGCAGGTGCAAAAAGCGTTAGCAGACACGGTCTTACTTCAGGCCAACATCACGGCCAACGACGCACAAGATGTGGCGCTGTTAAAGCATCTTAATGTCCTTGGCCTACCGACAATTCTCTTTTTTGACGGACAAGGCCAGGAGCATCCACAAGCACGCGTCACGGGCTTTATGGATGCTGAAACCTTCAGCGCACATTTGCGCGATCGCCAACCGTGAACGACACTTGCAGCGGGAAAGACGGAGGAAAATAGCGTGCAACGTGAAGATGTACTGGGAGAAGCCCTGAAATTATTAGAATTACAAGGGATTGCCAACACCACGCTGGAGATGGTTGCTGAACGTGTGGATTATCCACTGGACGAGCTACGCCGCTTCTGGCCAGACAAAGAGGCAATCCTCTACGATGCGCTGCGTTATCTTAGCCAACAGATAGATGTCTGGCGTCGTCAGCTGATGCTGGACGAAACGCAAACCGCCGAACAAAAGCTGCTGGCACGTTATCAGGCGTTATCGGAGTGCGTTAAAAACAACCGCTATCCGGGCTGTCTATTTATCGCTGCCTGTACGTTTTATCCCGATCCTGGCCACCCTATCCATCAACTGGCCGATCAGCAAAAAAGCGCGGCCTACGATTTCACCCACGAACTGTTAACCACACTGGAAGTTGACGATCCGGCGATGGTAGCAAAGCAGATGGAACTGGTGCTGGAAGGCTGTTTAAGCCGAATGCTGGTGAATCGTAGCCAGGCGGATGTCGACACTGCACATCGGCTGGCGGAAGATATCCTGCGCTTCGCCCGCTGCCGCCAGGGTGGTGCATTGACCTGACAGAAACACAGAAAAGAAGCGATTTGCCGCAATCTTAAGCAGTTGAATCGCTTTTACTGAAATTAGGTTGACGAGATGTGCAGATTACGGTTTAATGCGCCCCGTTGCCCGGATAGCTCAGTCGGTAGAGCAGGGGATTGAAAATCCCCGTGTCCTTGGTTCGATTCCGAGTCCGGGCACCAAATTCATATCAACGGACCTCTACGGAGGTCCGTTTTTCGTTTCAGAACGCCACGATTTAAGCGTTCTGCCTACAAATCAATTCTACCGAACTCAACCAGATTCCCCCCACATCAACCCCATTGTGTGGGTATAATTGCGGGCATACCCCAGTTCGACAGAATTTGTACCCTCTTTAACGCATTCAGAAGGCTGAACTATGGCACTGACTGACGCAAAAATCCGGGCTGCAAAGCCCACTGACAAGGCTTATAAACTCACTGACGGGGCTGGCATGTTCCTGCTGGTACATCCTAATGGCTCCCGTTACTGGCGTCTCCGTTATCGTATTCTGGGTAAGGAGAAGACTCTGGCACTTGGTGTGTATCCAGAAGTTTCTCTCTCCGAAGCTCGTACAAAACGGGATGAGGCCCGAAAACTGATTTCGGAGGGGGTTGACCCTTGCGAACAGAAAAGAGCTAAAAAAGTAGTCCCTGATTTACAGCTCTCTTTTGAACATATTGCGCGACGCTGGCATGCCAGTAATAAACAATGGGCACAATCACACAGCGATAAAGTACTCAAAAGCCTCGAGACTCACGTTTTCCCCTTTATCGGCAACCGGGATATCACAACACTCAATACCCCGGATCTGCTTATCCCTGTTCGTGCTACAGAAGCTAAACAAATTTATGAAATCGCCAGTCGTCTGCAGCAAAGAATATCTGCCGTAATGCGTTATGCCGTACAGTCTGGCATCATCAGATATAATCCTGCTCTGGATATGGCTGGCGCATTGACTACGGTAAAACGCCAGCATCGCCCCGCTCTTGATCTTTCTCGCCTGCCTGAACTTTTGTCGCGTATTGGCAGTTACAAAGGGCAACCTGTCACCCAGCTTGCCGTTATGCTGAATTTACTGGTTTTTATTCGTTCCAGTGAACTCAGATACGCCCGCTGGTCTGAAATTGATATTGACAATGCCATGTGGACTATTCCAGCCGAACGCGAACCCCTGCCAGGCGTAAAATTCTCACACCGGGGCTCCAAGATGCGAACACCACATCTTGTGCCACTCAGCAAACAGGCTGTAGCCATACTGACAGAACTACAGACATGGGCTGGTGAAAATGGTCTGATCTTTACGGGAGCACATGACCCGCGTAAACCAATCAGTGAAAATGTAATGAACGCATCTCACACAATTAAACACGGAGCAGTATGATGGTTAAAAGGGTGAAACTGGCAGGTGTGGAGCCTCGCAGATTTCCGGCATCATAGTGCCCAATACGGGATGCATAAAGCTCCCTCAGACTGGAGACTCCACAAATGAAATATACACCGGTTGGCGTTGATATCGCAAAACATGTCATTCAGATTCACTTCATCAATGAGCACACAGGTGAAGTGGTTGATAAACAGTTGAACCGCCCCGGGTTTCCTGGAGAGTGTTTTATCTGTGAACTCAGGCTGCCAGATCATCGTTTCCGATGGAAGCATAATAAGCTTTTTCTGCTTCTGCCGGAGGAGTATGGCCCAGCCTTTCCAGCAATCGTCGATTGTTATACCAGTCCACCCACGTGAGTGTGGCCAGTTCCACTTCTGCACGGTTTTTCCAGCTCTTACGGTGTATTACCTCCGCTTTGTAAAGACCATTGATGCTCTCCGCCATCGCGTTGTCATACGAGTCGCCTGTACTTCCTGTTGATGCCAGTAATCCGGCTTCCTTAAGCCGCTGTGTGTAGGCCAGCGATACATACTGAGAACCTTTATCACTGTGATGGACCGTGCCGGACGGTCGACGG
>NZ_MECT01000002.1:0-14199 GCF_001722145.1 Shigella sp. FC1544 | reverse complement strand
CATACAGGAGCAGTCTGGTCTGAAAACATCAATGTCGCGTAAAGGTAACTGTTACGACAACGCTCCGATGGAAAGCTTCTGGGGAACGCTGAAAAATGAGAGCCTGAGCCACTATCGTTTTAATAACCGGGATGAAGCCATCTCAGTAATACGGGAATACATTGAGATTTTCTACAATCGTCAGCGTCGTCACTCTCGTCTGGGGAATATCTCCCCGGCAGCCTTCAGGGAAAAATATCATCAGATGGCTGCTTAAAAAAAGAACAAATGGTAGTGTCCGCTATTGCCAGTACACCTCAAATGCCGATGGCAGAGGTTTGACCAACAACATCTACTGTGAGTCGGTTAGCTGTCAGGGAGCTGTTTTTGCCCTGAATAATGATTCCTTTTGCATATCCAGAGGCGTCGTTGACATTGACGGTGACATCATTACCCAGGTTGATATTGCCAGGCGTGTTTCCTGCTGGGGTCATTACACCATAGAGGTTTCCTGATGGATCGGCGGTATCTCCTGTAATTCTGTCACCATCATTAATAGTAATATTGGTGCCATATTGACTTCCTGTATCAGCAGCTATCAGCAGGGGGGAAAAGATAATTGCATTCAAACCAATAGCGCCAAATTTTATCAGTTGAATTGAGGGCGAACGGATTTTTAATTCAGCGAGACGATCTGCTTTGGTATTCCCATTGTGTTGTTTGATGCCCATACCACTCCTATATAGTACCCAGACTATGGGTCTATGGATTTTGTCATTTTGTTTAAATCAATGAATAATATCCTCTTATCATCATGATATTTGTATGGTGCAATCATGATGAGCTTCTCAGAGAATAATTCTCTATTACCGGGCAAAATCAGGAACACAGGAATTAATATATATTTAACATCCCCCTTACAAAGGTGAGTTTATATCGAGTTATTCCCTAAGTTGTCGTTACTTATTCCAATTCGTTACTATAAATATGGCAAAAATATTACAACAAACAGCGGTTAAAAAATTTGGTGAAGATTTTTTGTAATAATCCTAATTAGTTATGGGAATTTCGCTTGATGTATCTGCATAACAAAAACAATATGCGCCATTTTTGCATTACTAATAAGAAAAAGCAAAAAACATCGATATTCATTTTTGGTCAATGGGTTTTCTGGCCTATCGTTGTTATTGTGCTACTGGTTATCATTTTCATCTTGCCAGCATATTGGAGCGTGATCAATTTTGATCAGCTGTGAAGGTGGCTGATGTGTAGTGATACAAAAACTTACGTTATATCACTGCTAATGAGATATCCGTCATCTGAACACTTATGTCTTTAATTATTCTCGTGGTTCACTATAGGCAATAAGCACAAAAGTGTAGGATGTTACAAGAATGATTAGGACTCGGTGAAATGAAAAATCCACGCAATTGCGTGGATTTTATATACTTTTGCGCTCTTCATGAGATTTAGCGAAACCTCATGAGACAATAAATTAATTAGACGTTGAAAAGGAAGTTCATCACATCGCCATCTTTCACGATGTAATCTTTACCTTCTGCACGCATTTTGCCTGCTTCTTTCGCGCCTTGTTCACCTTTGTAAGTGATGAAATCTTCAAACGAGATGGTTTGTGCACGGATAAAGCCTTTTTCAAAATCAGTATGGATTTTGCCCGCTGCCTGCGGCGCGGTTGCTCCAACCGGAATGGTCCATGCACGCACTTCTTTCACCCCAGCGGTGAAGTAAGTTTGCAGGTTCAGCAGCTTATAACCGGCACGGATCACACGGTTCAGGCCCGGCTCTTCCAGCCCAAGCTCCTGCATAAACTCGTCACGTTCTTCGTCGTCCAGTTCGGCAATGTCTGCTTCAACAGCAGCACAAACCGGAACCACAACAGAACCTTCTTTCGCCGCGATTTCACGCACCTGGTCAAGATATGGGTTGTTTTCAAAACCGTCTTCGTTGACGTTGGCGATGTACATTGTTGGTTTCAGCGTCAGGAAGCTCAGGTAACGAATAGCCGCTTTCTCTTCAGCGCTTAAATCCAGCGCGCGCAGCATACCTGCATTTTCCAACTGGGGCAGGCATTTTTCCAGGACCGCCAGCTCAGCTTTCGCGTCTTTATCGCCACCTTTGGCTTTCTTCTGTACGCGATGAATCGCACGTTCGCAGGTGTCGAGGTCTGCCAGCGCCAGTTCGGTGTTGATAACTTCAATATCGTCAGCCGGGTTAACTTTGCCGGAAACGTGAATGATGTTGTCATTTTCAAAGCAGCGAACAACGTGACCGATCGCTTCGGTTTCACGGATGTTGGTCAGGAACTGGTTACCCAGACCTTCGCCTTTCGATGCGCCTTTTACCAGACCGGCGATATCGACAAATTCCATGGTCGTGGGAAGCGTACGCTGCGGTTTTACGATTTCAGCCAGTTGATCCAGGCGAGGATCAGGCATTGGTACGACGCCTGTGTTCGGCTCAATGGTGCAGAATGGAAAGTTGGCCGCTTCAATACCGGCTTTGGTCAGCGCGTTGAACAGGGTAGATTTCCCGACGTTGGGCAAACCGACGATACCGCATTTGAATCCCATGATTTAAATCACCTTAATATCTTAATAATCAACCTGTTATTGCTAACAGATTGCAGAAATGGAAATAACTTTGCCTATTATACACGGCACTCGGCAAAAATGCCGCAGACAACGACTTATTGCGCTTTAAAGGCGTGCAATCGGTTCGTTGCTTTGGTCAAGCCATCTGTAAACCACATTTCAGTACAACGCGCCGCTTCGTCAATGGCTTCATCAATTAACTTCTGTTCACTAACAGGCGGTTTGCCTAACACAAAACCGACAACTTTATTTTTATCGCCCGGATGACCGATTCCGATGCGTAAACGGTGAAAGTTAGGGTTATTACCCAATTTACTGATGATGTCTTTCAGTCCATTGTGACCACCATGGCCACCGCCCAATTTAAATTTGGCGACGCCAGGAGGCAGATCCAGTTCGTCGTGGGCCACCAGAATTTCGTCCGGATTAATGCGGAAAAAACTGGCCATCGCCGCAACGGCTTTGCCGCTGAGATTCATAAATGTAGTCGGGACTAACAGGCGGACATCTTCGCCTCCAAGAGTGACTCGCGAAGTATAACCAAAGAATTTAGCCTCTTCGCGCAGCGGAGCGCGCAAACGCTCTGCCAGTAAGTCAACGAACCAGGCACCAGCATTATGTCGCGTTGCGGCGTATTCAGCACCGGGGTTCGCCAGGCCGACAATCAATTTAATCGTCACGTTTTTTTGTCCTGAGTGTGTACATAACTGGCGCGTAGTTTACTGGTTGCGGCCCCGCTTGACAAAAAACTGCGTATCAAATGCAGATAACGTAATAATTGCCTGAGTGGACTATTAGAAAGTCAAGGTGTTCAGGCGTTTATTTGTAAAGTTTTGTTGAAATAAGGGTTGTAATTGTGATCACGCCCGCACATAACCCACAGGGTGTTGTCTATACTTTACACATAAGGAAGAGGGGTATTCCCTGTTACAACCCAGAAAGTTCCGGAGGTGACATATGAAACGCAAAAACGCTTCGTTACTCGGTAACGTGCTCATGGGGTTGGGTCTGGTGGTAATGGTGGTCGGCGTGGGGTATTCAATCCTCAACCAGTTACCACAGTTTAATATGCCCCAGTATTTCGCACATGGTGCAGTGCTAAGTATTTTCGTCGGTGCCATTCTCTGGCTGGCGGGTGCCCGTGTTGGCGGGCATGAACAGGTGTGCGACCGTTACTGGTGGGTTCGCCACTATGACAAACGTTGCCGCCGTAGCGATAATCGCCGTCATAGCTAACAAATAATGCAGTTTGCTGACCAGTCAGTTTGCGCTGACTGGTCAATCTCGTACTTATAAATCCGCCATCGCCGCGCGACGATTCGGGAAGAACGCGAGGCGTCCCGGGATCGGTTGAATGCCTGCGCGAGCCATAGTGCGCAGTGGCTGGAATTCCACGTTGCACACGCGCAGTTCACATCCTTCGGGCAGACGCTTCACAAAACGCTGGAACGCATCAAGACCACCAGCATCAAGTACCGGAACGGCATCCCACTTCAGAATCACAATCCGTTTGCCTTCAAGACGTGACTCCAGGTCCGTGAACAAGCCTTCAGCAGCAGCAAAAAACAGCGGGCCAATAACGCGCAGTACCAGAACATCGTCTGGAACATCTACGACTACCGGTGCCAGGCGAGTCATACGTGCGATACGACGCATAAACAGCAGCGATGCCAGCACGATCCCCACGCTGATGGCAATAACCATATCAAACAGCACGGTCAGCGACATGCACAGCAGCATGACAATGATGTCATCTTTCGGTGCATGACGCAGCAAGTCGACCACTTTATGCGCTTCACTCATGTTCCACGCCACCATCAACAGCAGGGCTGCCATAGCGGAAAGCGGCAGCCAGGAGAGCAGCGGTGCCAGTACCAGCAGGGCAAGAATAACCAGAATAGAGTGGATCACCGCTGAGATAGGGGAAGTTGCCCCGGCACGGACGTTAGCGGCAGAACGCGCGATGGCAGCTGTAGCGGTAATACCACCAAAGAATGGAGCGATAATATTCCCCAGTCCCTGTCCAACCAGTTCGCTGTTCGCCTTGTGTTTCGTCCCGGTCATACCATCCAGTACCACGGCGCAGAGCAGAGATTCGATTGCGCCGAGCATTGCCATTGAGAATGCCGCAGGCAGCAGTGTGCGAATAGAATCCCAGGTTAGCGTGAATTCTGAATTAGGCAGATCCCACGGCAGCACCAGTTGCGGCAGCAGTTGCGGAATACCGTTACCCTGAGAACCATCGGCCAGGACGTAGTGGAATTGCGAACCGATGGTAGCAACATGTCCGCCGAGCAGGTTAACAATCCCCATCACCGCGCAACCAGCCAGCAAGGCCGGAAGGTGACCGGGTAAACGAATGCCCAGACGCGGCCAAAAAACAAGAATACCTAGCGTCACAATGCCAATGGCAGCATCACCCACATTAATGGTCGGCAGCGCCATAAATAATGCGCCGACTTTTTGTAGATAATGTTCCGGGACATGGGCCATTTGCAGACCGAGAAAATCTTTAATCTGCATGGTACCGATGGTGATCCCGATACCCGAGGTGAAACCTAAGGTGACGGAAACCGGAATATACTCAATCAGGCGACCAAAGCGTGCCAGACCCATCAGAATCAAAAAGATCCCCGACAGCAAGGCCGCAACCAGCAGTCCTGCCAGTCCAAACTGTTGCGACACGGGATAGAGAATTACCACAAATGCCGCAGTCGGACCGGAAACGCTAAAGCGTGACCCACCCGTCAGAGCAATGACAATCCCCGCAACAGCTGCGGTATATAAACCGTACTGGGGTGCCACACCACTACCAATAGCCAACGCCATCGCCAGCGGGATAGCAATAATCCCGACGGTTATCCCGGCAATCAGGTCACGGGTAAACCGTGCGGCAGTATATTTTTCTTTCCAGCAAGCGTCGATCAGAGCGCGGAAAGGCATCACATGTGAGGAAAATATTTTGTTCACAATAATGTTTCATCCGTGAGCGCATCATCTGTCAACTAAATGGCAGGTGAAGGAGGCATAGGTCATACAAATGGATATTACAGACAAAAAAACCCGCCGCAGCGGGTCTTTGAGCCGGGTTCGATTAGTGTTCGAACATGGCAGAGATCGATTCTTCGTTGCTGATACGACGAATCGCTTCGGCCAGCATACCTGACAGGGTCAGAGTACGCACGTTCGGCAGTGATTTGATTTCATCGCTCAGCGGAATGGTATCGCAGACAACGACTTCATCAATTACAGAGTTACGCAGGTTGTTCGCCGCGTTGCCAGAGAAGATCGGGTGAGTCGCGTACGCAAATACACGTTTAGCACCACGTTCTTTCAGAGCTTCAGCAGCTTTACACAGCGTACCGCCAGTGTCGATCATATCATCGACCAGTACGCAGTCACGACCTGCAACGTCACCGATGATATGCATCACCTGGGAAACGTTCGCACGCGGACGACGTTTGTCGATGATTGCCATATCGGTATCGTTCAGCAGCTTAGCGATAGCGCGGGCACGCACAACGCCGCCGATGTCCGGAGAAACCACCATTGGGTTATCCAGATTCAGCTGCAGCATGTCTTCCAGCAGGATCGGGCTACCAAATACGTTATCAACCGGAACGTCGAAGAAACCCTGAATCTGTTCAGCGTGCAGATCCACTGTCAGCACACGGTCAACACCGACGCTGGAGAGGAAGTCTGCAACCACTTTCGCAGTGATTGGTACACGAGCGGAACGGACGCGACGGTCCTGGCGCGCATAGCCAAAGTAGGGGATAACAGCGGTGATACGACCTGCGGAAGCACGACGCAGGGCATCAACCATAACGACTAATTCCATCAGGTTGTCGTTAGTAGGGGCACAAGTGGACTGGATGATGAAAATATCACCACCGCGTACATTTTCATTAATTTGTACGCTGACTTCGCCATCGCTAAAGCGACCTACAGCGGCGTCGCCGAGTGAAGTGTACAGGCGGTTGGCAATACGTTGTGCTAGTTCCGGGGTGGCGTTACCAGCAAAAAGCTTCATATCAGGCACGAGAAGAACCTCAGGCATGCGTCCATTGGTGGAAAGAATCTGCCGAAAACTGTGCGGGCCAGGCATGATCCTTTCCAGGCGGTGTATTAAAGAGCGCGATGCAACGTCTGGAACAAGGTGACGTTGTCACCGAAACTCAGCTTGCCCGGCTTAAAGCATGGCTCTGTGCAATGGGGAAAGATTAACGCCTTTCGCCACAAAGCCATTGAGCCATTCCGGGGCTTGCTCTAGCACCTGGCGGGCTTCAGACTCTGTATCAAATTCAGCAAAGACACAGGCCCCTGTCCCAGTCAGGCGCGACGGGGCGTATTCTAACAGCCAGGAAAGCACCGCATCAACCTCGCGAAAACGTTTTCTTGCGATAACCTCGCAATCATTGCTGAATTCACATTTTAGCAACGTTTCTATTGACCTTTTTGGCGTATTGCGCGGGAGTTCAGGATCTTTAAAAATCACCGGAGTCGGAATACTTACACCAGGGTGCGCCACCAGATACCACTTCTCTGGCGGATCCACCGGCGTTAGTATTTCACCAACGCCTTCGGCAAACGCGGCATGCCCCCGAACAAAGACAGGAACATCTGCGCCCAGCGTCAGCCCCATTTCCGCCAGCTCATCCATGCTTAGCCCGCATTGCCAGAGATGATTTAATGCCACCAGGACCGTCGCGGCATTGGATGAACCACCGCCGAGACCGCCGCCCATCGGCAAACGCTTGTCAATGCTGATATTCGCACCGCTTCCCGTCGGAAGACGCCCGCTGTCTGCCGCAGTTTTCATCAACAATCGCGCTGCGCGAACGATCAGGTTATCTTCATGTTCCACGCCTTCAACGGGCGTTAACAGACGAATATCCCCATCGTCACGAAGCTCAATGCTGATGGTGTCGCCGTAATCAAGAAACTGAAACAGCGTTTGCAGCGTGTGGTAACCATCCGCACGCTGACCGGTAATGTATAAAAACAGATTAAGTTTTGCCGGAGAGGGCCACTGTGTCCGCATTATTTCACTATCCAGTTATCCATTTTTAACTTGATGCGTTGACCACCGTCGGTGAGTTCCATATTGGCTGGCATCGCAGGATGCGTTTTGGTGTCATAACCACCATAAACAACCTTCCAGTTTTTGCCATTCTGGCTGTAGGTAATTTCGCTCAGGCGGTACTGGTCGTCCAGTTTGTAGTCGGTTGCATCACCCGGTAAACCTAAAATCCACTGGCGCAAGCTGTTGAGCGGAATTGGCATTCCGGTCAATTTGCCAATCATCTCTTCGGCGTCATCGGCGGTATAACGCTGACCTTTATTGTCGACTAACTGCACGTTACCCGGTTGAGCATTCAGCTCCAGTTCCGTGCTGCCCAATGGGTTAGTGAGCAGCAGACGGTAGCGATCCTGGCCGGTTTGCTGCCAGAAAAAGCGGGCGTACACTTTTTGTTGGTCAGAAATATAAGCGAACGCGCCGCGAGTCTGATACTGATTAAGATTGCGCACGTCTTGCTGATGCTGACGCCATTGTGGCGAATCCGGGCTTTTGCCAGGACCTTTGGGCGTGGTAACGGAACAGGCAGTGAGCACAAGAGCAGCCAGCGGTAGCAGGCGGATAAGACGAAAATCGGGCAGGGGCATAGTGATGACAAGTCCTTGAGATACGTTGCAGTTATAACCCTTAATGCTAGCGTTACCGTCCGCTATCGTCTATGTTCAAGTTGTCTTAATTGCCAGAATCTAACGGCTTTCGGCAATTACTCCAAAAGGGGGCGCTCTCTTTTATTGATCTTACGCATCCTGTATGATGCAAGCAGACTAACCCTATCAACGTTGGTATTATTTCCCGCAGACATGACCCTTTTAGCACTCGGTATCAACCATAAAACGGCACCTGTATCGCTGCGAGAACGTGTATCGTTTTCGCCGGATAAGCTCGATCAGGCGCTTGACAGCCTGCTTGCGCAGCCGATGGTGCAGGGCGGCGTGGTGCTGTCGACGTGCAACCGCACGGAACTTTATCTTAGCGTTGAAGAGCAGGATAACCTGCAAGAGGCGTTAATCCGCTGGCTTTGCGATTATCACAATCTTAATGAAGAAGATCTGCGTAAAAGCCTCTACTGGCATCAGGATAACGACGCGGTTAGCCATTTAATGCGTGTTGCCAGCGGCCTGGATTCACTGGTTCTTGGGGAGCCGCAGATCCTCGGTCAGGTTAAAAAAGCGTTTGCCGATTCGCAAAAAGGTCATATGAAGGCCAGCGAACTGGAACGCATGTTCCAGAAATCTTTCTCTGTAGCGAAACGCGTTCGCACTGAAACAGATATCGGTGCCAGTGCTGTGTCTGTCGCTTTTGCGGCTTGTACGCTGGCGCGGCAGATCTTTGAATCGCTCTCTACGGTCACAGTGTTGCTGGTAGGCGCGGGCGAAACCATCGAGCTGGTAGCGCGTCATCTGCGCGAACATAAAGTACAGAAGATGATTATCGCCAACCGCACTCGCGAACGTGCCCAAATTCTGGCAGATGAAGTTGGCGCGGAAGTGATTGCCCTGAGTGAGATCGACGAACGTCTGCGCGAAGCCGATATCATCATCAGTTCCACCGCCAGCCCGTTACCGATTATCGGGAAAGGCATGGTGGAGCGCGCATTAAAAAGTCGTCGTAACCAACCAATGCTGTTGGTGGATATTGCCGTTCCGCGCGATGTTGAGCCGGAAGTTGGCAAACTGGCGAATGCTTATCTTTATAGTGTGGACGATCTGCAAAGCATCATTTCGCACAACCTGGCGCAGCGTAAAGCCGCAGCGGTTGAGGCGGAAACTATTGTCGCTCAGGAAACCAGCGAATTTATGGCGTGGCTGCGAGCACAAAGCGCCAGCGAAACCATTCGCGAGTATCGCAGCCAGGCAGAGCACGTTCGCGATGAGTTAACCGCCAAAGCGTTAGCGGCCCTTGAGCAGGGCGGCGACGCGCAAGCCATTATGCAGGATCTGGCATGGAAACTGACTAACCGCTTGATCCATGCGCCAACGAAATCACTTCAACAGGCCGCCCGTGACGGGGATAACGAACGCCTGAATATTCTGCGCGACAGCCTCGGGCTGGAGTAGCAGTACATCATTTTCTTTTTTTACAGGGTGCATTTACGCCTATGAAGCCTTCTATCGTTGCCAAACTGGAAGCCCTGCATGAACGCCATGAAGAAGTTCAGGCGTTGCTGGGTGACGCGCAAACTATCGCCGACCAGGAACGTTTTCGCGCATTATCACGCGAATATGCGCAGTTAAGTGATGTTTCGCGCTGTTTTACCGACTGGCAACAGGTTCAGGAAGATATCGAAACCGCACAGATGATGCTCGATGATCCTGAAATGCGTGAGATGGCGCAGGATGAACTGCGCAAAGCTAAAGAAAAAAGCGAGCAACTGGAACAGCAATTACAGGTTCTGTTACTGCCAAAAGATCCTGATGACGAACGTAACGCCTTCCTCGAAGTCCGAGCCGGAACCGGCGGCGACGAAGCGGCGCTGTTCGCAGGCGATCTGTTCCGTATGTACAGCCGTTACGCCGAAGCCCGCCGCTGGCGGGTAGAAATCATGAGCGCCAGCGAGGGTGAACATGGTGGTTATAAAGAGATCATCGCCAAAATTAGCGGTGATGGTGTGTATGGTCGTCTGAAATTTGAATCTGGCGGTCATCGCGTGCAGCGTGTTCCTGCTACGGAATCGCAGGGTCGTATTCATACTTCTGCTTGTACCGTTGCGGTAATGCCAGAACTGCCTGACGCAGAACTGCCGGACATCAACCCAGCAGATTTACGCATTGATACTTTCCGCTCGTCAGGGGCGGGTGGTCAGCACGTTAACACCACCGATTCGGCAATTCGTATTACTCACTTGCCGACCGGGATTGTTGTTGAATGTCAGGATGAACGTTCACAACATAAAAACAAAGCGAAGGCGCTTTCAGTGCTCGGTGCTCGCATCCACGCTGCTGAAATGGCAAAACGCCAACAGGCCGAAGCGTCTACCCGTCGTAACCTGCTGGGGAGTGGCGATCGCAGCGACCGTAACCGTACTTACAATTTCCCGCAGGGGCGCGTTACCGATCACCGCATCAACCTGACGCTCTACCGCCTGGATGAAGTGATGGAAGGTAAGCTGGATATGCTGATTGAACCGATTATCCAGGAACATCAGGCCGACCAACTGGCGGCGTTGTCCGAGCAGGAATAATGGAATATCAACACTGGTTACGTGAAGCAATAAGCCAACTTCAGGCGAGCGAAAGCCCGCGGCGTGATGCTGAAATCCTGCTGGAGCATGTTACCGGCAGAGGGCGTACTTTTATTCTCGCCTTTGGTGAAACGCAGCTGACTGACGAACAATGTCAGCAACTTGATGCGCTACTGACACGTCGTCGCGATGGTGAACCCATTGCTCATTTAACCGGGGTGCGAGAATTCTGGTCGTTGCCGTTATTTGTTTCGCCAGCGACCTTAATTCCGCGCCCGGATACGGAGTGTCTGGTGGAGCAGGCACTGGCGCGGTTGCCTGAACAACCTTGCCGTATTCTTGATCTCGGGACGGGTACCGGGGCGATTGCGCTTGCGCTGGCTAGCGAGCGCCCGGACTGCGAAATTATCGCTGTAGATCGTATGCCTGATGCTGTCTCCCTGGCACAACGTAATGCCCAGCATCTGGCGATCAAAAATATCCACATTCTGCAAAGCGACTGGTTTAGCGCGCTAGCCGGGCAGCAGTTTGCGATGATTGTCAGCAATCCGCCGTATATTGACGAGCAGGACCCACATCTTCAACAAGGCGATGTCCGCTTTGAGCCGCTCACTGCGCTGGTTGCGGCAGACAGTGGAATGGCAGACATCGTGCATATCATCGAACAGTCGCGTAACGCGCTGGTATCCGGCGGCTTTCTGCTTCTGGAACATGGCTGGCAGCAGGGCGAAGCGGTGCGACAAGCATTTATCCTCGCGGGGTATCATGACGTCGAAACCTGCCGTGACTATGGTGATAACGAGCGCGTAACGCTCGGCCGCTATTATCAATGACAAGTTTTTCTACACTGCTTAGTGTTCATCTTATTAGTATCGCGCTTTCTGTTGGGCTATTAACCTTACGTTTCTGGCTACGTTATCAGAAGCATCCACAGGCATTTGCTCGCTGGACGCGCATTGTGCCGCCGGTTGTCGATACGGTGTTATTGTTAAGCGGCATTGCGTTGATGGCTAAAGCGCACATCCTGCCATTTTCCGGGCAGGCACAGTGGCTGACTGAAAAGCTGTTTGGAGTTATCATTTATATCGTTTTGGGTTTTATTGCACTCGATTATCGTCGTATGCACAGTCAGCAGGCGCGCATTATTGCCTTCCCGCTGGCGTTGGTGGTGCTGTACATCATCATTAAACTCGCCACCACAAAAGTACCGTTACTGGGGTAAGTCATGAGATCGTTAGCTGATTTCGAATTTAATAAAGCGCCATTGTGCGAAGGCATGATCCTGGCTTGCGAAGCAATCCGCCGCGATTTTCCCTCGCAAGATGTTTACGACGAACTGGAGCGTCTCGTTAGTCTGGCGAAGGAAGAAATCAGCCAGCTTCTGCCTTTAGAAGAGCAGCTGGAAAAACTGATCGCGCTGTTTTACGGCGACTGGGGATTTAAAGCCTCACGCGGCGTTTATCGTCTTTCCGATGCATTATGGCTGGACCAGGTGTTAAAGAATCGACAGGGCAGTGCGGTATCATTAGGTGCGGTTTTATTATGGGTCGCGAATCGTCTCGATTTGCCGCTGCTGCCGGTGATTTTCCCTACGCAGCTGATATTGCGCATTGAATGTCCGGATGGCGAAATTTGGCTGATTAATCCTTTTAACGGTGAATCGTTAAGCGAACATATGCTGGACGTATGGTTAAAGGGAAATATCAGCCCGTCGGCGGAACTGTTTTATGAAGACCTTGATGAAGCTGATAACATTGAGGTAATCCGCAAATTGCTGGATACACTCAAAGCCTCGTTGATGGAAGAAAATCAGATGGAGCTGGCGTTACGCACCAGCGAAGCTTTATTACAATTCAACCCTGAAGATCCCTATGAAATTCGCGATCGCGGGTTGATTTATGCGCAACTGGATTGCGAACACGTTGCGTTGAACGATTTAAGTTATTTCGTTGAACAGTGTCCGGAAGACCCGATCAGCGAAATGATCCTTGCGCAAATAAATAACATCGCGCATAAACATATTGTGCTGCATTAATTAATCGACATTTTACTCAAGATTAAGGCGATCCTATGAAACAAAAAGTGGTTAGCATTGGCGACATCAACGTAGCAAATGACCTGCCGTTCGTACTGTTTGGCGGTATGAACGTGCTGGAATCTCGCGATCTGGCGATGCGCATTTGCGAGCACTACGTAACTGTGACCCAGAAACTGGGTATCCCTTACGTGTTCAAAGCCTCTTTTGACAAAGCCAACCGCTCCTCCATCCACTCTTATCGTGGACCGGGCCTGGAAGAAGGGATGAAAATCTTCCAGGAGTTGAAGCAGACTTTTGGCGTGAAAATTATCACCGACGTTCACGAACCAAGTCAGGCACAGCCCGTTGCTGATGTCGTGGATGTGATTCAGTTGCCGGCGTTTCTTGCTCGCCAGACTGACCTGGTTGAAGCCATGGCGAAAACCGGTGCGGTAATTAACGTCAAGAAACCACAGTTTGTCAGCCCGGGACAGATGGGTAATATCGTTGATAAATTCAAAGAAGGCGGCAACGAAAAAGTGATTCTTTGCGATCGTGGTGCTAACTTCGGCTATGACAACCTGGTTGTCGATATGCTGGGCTTCAGCATTATGAAGAAAGTGTCTGGTAACTCGCCGGTGATTTTCGACGTGACCCACGCACTGCAATGCCGCGATCCGTTTGGCGCAGCTTCCGGTGGTCGTCGTGCTCAGGTGGCTGAGCTGGCACGAGCCGGTATGGCGGTAGGTCTGGCGGGGCTGTTTATTGAAGCGCATCCGGATCCGGAACATGCGAAATGTGATGGTCCATCCGCGCTGCCGCTGGCTAAACTGGAACCGTTCCTCAAGCAGATGAAAGCGATTGATGATCTGGTGAAAGGTTTCGAAGAACTGGATACCAGCAAGTAATTTTTTTTGCTTGAAAAATAAAGTCTTAGCGTTCTGCGTTAAGACTTTTTTCATGGGTGCCAGATACAAAAAAGGCCGCAGGCTGTTACCCCTGCGGCCGGTTTCGGGCGCATATTGCCATCACGGCAGCCTGACGCCCGTTTTCACCTTACTTCCGGTTACGCCACCAGCCGACAATCGCTGCGGTAATAATCCCCGCCAGGATCGGTGCTGCCAGGTCGTGCCAGAAAATCATGGCAAACTTCGCGAGCGTCATATAGCCGCCTTGTTGTAATGACAACATTTTGCGGCTATTCTTGAATTGTTGATGGTTCAAGATTAGCGTAAGCGTACAGCCTGAACCGTCTGGTCAGAATCTGACGAATTAGACAAAGTGGTGTCCACCAAATAAGTAGTGGGAACCAAAGTGTCAGATATGCAGA
>NZ_MECT01000001.1:0-14251 GCF_001722145.1 Shigella sp. FC1544 | reverse complement strand
GGCTACGTCGGTGCTAAATCACGTCAGCGCTGGCTGTTTTACGCGTATGACAGGATACGGAGGACGGTTGTGGCGCACGTCTTCGGTGAACGCACTCTGACCACACTGGAGCGTCTTCTGAGCCTGCTGTCGGCCTTTGAGGTCGTGGTATGGATGACGGATGGCTGGCCGCTGTATGAATCACGCCTGAAGGGAAAGCTGCACGTTATCAGCAAGCGTTACACTCAGCGCATTGAGCGACATAATCTGAATCTGAGACAACATCTGGCAAGGCTGGGACGGAAGTCACTGTCGTTCTCAAAATCGGTGGAGCTGCATGACAAGGTCATCGGGCATTATCTGAACATAAAACACTATCAGTAAGTTGGAGTCATTACCAAAAATTGTACGCGGGATGTTCTGGCTGATGCTGCTTATTATTTCTGCAAAAGTGGCGCATTCACTCTGGCGCTATTTCTCCTTTTCTGCGGAATATACGGCTGTTTCCCCATCGGCGAATAAACCGCCCCGTGCGGATGCAAAAACGTTCGATAAAAATGACGTGCAATTAATCAGCCAGCAAAACTGGTTTGGCAAATATCAGCCCGTCGCCACGCCGGTAAAACAACCCGAACCTGTGCCTGTGGCAGAAACGCGTCTTAATGTGGTGCTGCGCGGGATCGCCTTTGGTGCCAGACCCGGCGCGGTTATTGAAGAAGGCGGTAAACAGCAGGTCTATTTGCAGGGTGAAACGCTTGGCTCGCACAACGCGGTGATTGAGGAAATCAATCGCGACCATGTGATGCTGCGCTATCAGGGAAAAATAGAGCGCCTGAGCCTGGCTGAAGAGGAGCGTTCCACCGTTGCCGCGACCAACAAAAAAGCTGTCAGTGACGAAGCAAAGCAAGCTGTTGCTGAACCTGCTGTCAGTGCGCCAGTTGAGATACCGACTGCCGTGCGTCAGGCACTGGCGAAAGATCCGCAGAAAATTTTTAACTATATCCAGCTTACGCCTGTGCGTAAGGAGGGAATTGTCGGTTATGCAGTGAAGCCGGGGGCAGATCGTTCTCTGTTCGATGCCAGCGGTTTCAAGGAAGGCGATATCGCCATTGCGCTAAATCAGCAGGATTTCACTGATCCACGAGCAATGATTGCTCTGATGCGGCAGTTACCTTCAATGGATTCCATTCAACTTACGGTTTTACGCAAGGGTGCGCGCCACGACATTTCCATCGCGCTGCGCTAACCGCATTTAATCCAGGAGAATCATTCATCGTGTTTTGGCGTGATATTACGTTGTCGGTCTGGCGTAAGAAGACAACTGGCCTCAAAACAAAAAAGCGTTTACTGCCGCTGGTGCTGGCAGCGGCATTATGCAGTTCACCGGTCTGGGCGGAAGAAGCCACTTTCACCGCTAATTTTAAAGATACCGACCTGAAATCGTTCATCGAAACCGTCGGCGCTAACCTTAATAAAACCATCATTATGGGGCCGGGCGTACAGGGGAAAGTGAGTATTCGCACCATGACCCCGCTCAATGAACGCCAGTATTACCAGCTATTCCTTAACCTGCTGGAAGCACAGGGGTATGCCGTCGTACCGATGGAAAACGACGTGCTGAAGGTGGTGAAATCCAGCGCTGCGAAAGTCGAGCCGCTGCCGCTGGTCGGTGAAGGCAGCGACAACTACGCGGGCGATGAAATGGTCACCAAAGTAGTGCCGGTACGTAATGTGTCGGTACGCGAGCTGGCACCGATTCTGCGCCAGATGATCGACAGCGCAGGCTCAGGCAACGTTGTTAATTACGATCCCTCCAACGTGATTATGCTCACCGGACGCGCCTCCGTTGTGGAGCGCCTGACGGAAGTGATCCAGCGCGTGGATCACGCGGGTAATCGCACCGAAGAGGTGATCCCGCTGGATAACGCCTCGGCTTCGGAAATCGCCCGCGTGCTGGAAAGCCTGACGAAAAACAGCGGCGAGAACCAGCCTGCGACGCTGAAATCTCAAATTGTCGCCGACGAACGCACCAACAGTGTGATTGTCAGTGGTGACCCGGCCACGCGGGACAAAATGCGCCGCCTGATCCGTCGGCTGGACTCAGAAATGGAACGCAGCGGCAACAGCCAGGTTTTCTATCTCAAATACAGCAAAGCCGAAGATCTGGTCGATGTGCTGAAACAGGTCAGCGGCACGCTCACGGCGGCTAAAGAAGAGGCGGAAGGCACGGTCGGTAGCGGGCGTGAGGTTGTATCCATCGCCGCCAGCAAACACAGTAATGCCCTGATTGTAACCGCGCCGCAGGACATCATGCAGTCGCTGCAAAGCGTAATTGAACAACTGGATATTCGCCGTGCTCAGGTGCACGTCGAGGCGTTGATCGTGGAAGTTGCCGAAGGTAGCAATATCAACTTCGGCGTGCAGTGGGCGTCGAAAGATGCCGGATTAATGCAGTTTGCTAATGGTACGCAGATCCCTATCGGTACGCTGGGGGCAGCCATTTCTCAGGCGAAACCGCAGAAAGGCTCGACGGTGATCAGTGAAAACGGCGCTACCACCATTAATCCGGATACCAACGGCGATCTCTCCACACTCGCCCAGCTTCTTTCTGGATTTAGCGGTACGGCGGTTGGCGTGGTGAAAGGCGACTGGATGGCACTGGTGCAGGCGGTTAAAAACGACTCCAGCTCGAACGTTCTCTCCACGCCGAGCATCACTACGCTGGACAACCAGGAAGCCTTCTTCATGGTGGGCTAGGACGTTCCGGTATTAACCGGCTCTACCGTTGGCTCCAATAACAGCAATCCTTTCAATACAGTAGAAAGGAAAAAAGTCGGCATCATGCTGAAAGTCACGCCGCAGATTAACGAAGGTAACGCGGTACAGATGGTGATTGAGCAGGAAGTCTCGAAGGTGGAAGGACAGACCAGCCTCGACGTGGTGTTTGGTGAGCGCAAACTGAAAACCACCGTGCTGGCTAACGATGGTGAGCTGATTGTGCTTGGTGGTCTGATGGACGATCAGGCGGGAGAAAGCGTGGCGAAAGTGCCTCTGCTGGGCGATATCCCATTGATTGGTAAACTGTTTAAATCGACGGCGGATAAAAAAGAAAAACGTAACCTGATGGTGTTTATCCGCCCGACCATTCTGCGTGACGGTATGGCGGCAGACGGCGTGTCGCAGCGCAAATATAACTATATGCGCGCCGAACAGATCTATCGTGATGAGCAAGGTTTAAGCCTGATGCCGCACACCGCACAGCCGGTACTGCCAGCGCAAAACCAGGCCTTACCGCCGGAAGTTCGCGCGTTCCTCAATGCCGGGAGAACGCGTTAATGGTGCCTGTAGCACAGGAAACCACCGCCAACACCGTGCGTCTGCCCTACAGTTTCAGCCGTCGGTTTAGCCTGGTGGCATGGTGCGAAGCGTCGCTGGAGATCCTCCACGTTCATCCGCTATCGCTCTCTGTTTTGCAGGAGCTGCAGCGGGGGCTGAACGCGCCCTTTACGCTGCGGCAAATCGACGAGGCCGAATTTGAACAGCGGCTGAATGCGGTCTGGCAGCGGGACTCTTCCGAGGCTCGCCAGCTGATGGAAGATCTCGGTTCTGCTGAGGACTTTTTTACTCTCGCGGAAGAACTGCCAGAAACGGAAGATCTGCTGGAAAGTGACGACGATGCGCCGATCATCAAACTGATCAACGCCATGCTGGCAGAGGCGATTAAAGAAGGCGCTTCGGATATCCACATCGAGACGTTTGAAAAGAGTCTGGTGATCCGTTTTCGCGTTGACGGCACATTACATGAAATGCTGCGCCCTGGGCACAAACTGGCCTCGCTGCTGGTATCGCGTATCAAGGTGATGGCACGGCTGGATATCGCCGAAAAGCGCGTACCGCAGGATGGACGTATTGCGCTGCTGCTGGGCGGCCGGGCGATTGACGTGCGTGTCTCCACCATGCCTTCTGCCTGGGGCGAGCGCGTGGTGCTGCGACTGCTGGACAAAAACCAGGCCCGCCTGACGCTGGAGCGTCTGGGGCTTAGCCAGCAACTGACCGTGCAGTTGCGCCAGCTGTTACACAAACCGCACGGCATCTTTCTGGTGACGGGGCCGACGGGTTCCGGCAAAAGCACCACGCTGTACGCCGGATTGCAGGAGCTGAACAACCATTCGCGTAACATTCTCACGGTTGAAGACCCCATCGAATACATGATTGAAGGGATCGGTCAGACACAGGTTAACACCCGCGTCGGCATGACCTTCGCCCGTGGCCTGCGCGCGATTTTGCGTCAGGACCCGGATGTGGTGATGGTCGGTGAAATCCGCGATACCGAAACCGCAGAAATCGCTGTTCAGGCATCGCTTACCGGACACCTGGTCCTTTCCACGCTGCATACCAACACGGCGGTGGGGGCGATCACGCGTTTGCAGGATATGGGCGTGGAGCCTTTCCTGCTCTCTTCCAGTCTGACGGGCGTGATGGCGCAGCGACTGGTCCGCACGCTGTGTCCCGACTGCCGTCAGGCCGCGCCTGCCACTGACGAAGAAAAACGCCTGCTGGGCATTACCGATGCGCGAACCGTCACTCTGTACCATCCGCAGGGCTGCCCCGCCTGTAATCACAAAGGTTTCCGCGGACGGACTGCCATCCATGAGCTGACGTGGTGGATGCCACATTGCGTGATTTGATCCACCGCCAGGCCGGGGAGCTGGAGCTGGAACGTTATGTCCGGCAACACTCTGCGGGTATCCGCAGCAACGGCATTGAGAAAGTGCTCGCCGGAGAAACCTCTCTCGATGAAGTTCTGCGGGTAACCATGGAGGCGTAATGGCACTGTTTTACTATCAGGCGCTGGAGCGTAATGGTCGCAAAACCAAAGGCATGATTGAGGCGGATTCCGCGCGTCATGCCCGCCAGTTGTTGCGCGGTAAAGAGCTTATCCCCGTGCACATTGAAGCCAGGATGAATGCATCGGCAGGGGGAATGTTGCAGCGTCGGCGGCACGCACATCGTCGCGTGGCGGCGGCAGATCTGGCGCTGTTCACGCGCCAACTGGCAACGCTGGTGCAGGCAGCAATGCCGTTGGAAACCTGCTTGCAGGCGGTCAGTGAGCAAAGTGAAAAACTGCATGTGAAGAGCCTCGGAATGGCGCTGCGCAGCCGGATTCAGGAAGGTTATACCCTGTCGGACAGCCTGCGCGAACATCCCCGCGTCTTTGATTCCCTGTTTTGTTCGATGGTCGCTGCCGGAGAAAAATCCGGGCATCTCGACGTGGTGCTCAATCGCCTGGCAGATTACACCGAACAGCGACAGCGCCTGAAATCACGTCTATTGCAGGCCATGCTCTATCCGCTGGTTATGCTGGTGGTGGCAACGGGCGTGGTCACTATTTTGCTGACGGCAGTGGTGCCGAAAATCATCGAACAGTTTGATCATCTCGGACACGCGCTACCCTCCTCCACCCGTGCGCTTATCGCCATGAGTGATGCGTTACAGGCCAGCGGCGTTTACTGGCTGGCGGGATTGCTGGCGCTTCTGGTGCTGGGGCAATGGCTACTTAAAAATCCTACTATGCGCCTGCGCTGGGATAAAACCTTGCTGCGTCTGCCCGTGACGGGCCGTGTTGCGCGCGGGCTGAATACGGCGCGTTTTTCCCGCACATTAAGCATCCTCACCGCCAGCAGTGTTCCGCTACTGGAAGGCATTCAGACCGCTGCCGCCGTGTCGGCAAATCGCTATGTCGAACAACAACTGCTGCTGGCGGCAGATCGCGTCCGCGAAGGAAGCAGTCTGCGCGCCGCGCTGGCGGAGTTGCGCCTGTTCCCGCCGATGATGCTGTACATGATCGCTTCCGGCGAACAGAGCGGCGAACTGGAAACCATGCTTGAGCAGGCCGCTGTTAACCAGGAACGGGAATTTGATACCCAGGTGGGGCTGGCGTTGGGGCTGTTTGAGCCTGCGCTGGTGGTGATGATGGCGGGCGTGGTGCTGTTTATTGTCATCGCCATCCTCGAGCCGATGCTGCAACTGAATAATATGGTTGGAATGTAATTTACGGAGTTATCACATGAATTCGTTATCCCGCACACACAAACCACGGGCAGGTTTTACCCTGCTGGAAGTGATGGTGGTGATTGTTATTCTTGGCGTCCTGGCAAGTCTGGTGGTGCCTAACCTGTTGGGCAACAAAGAGAAAGCCGATCGGCAAAAAGCCATCAGCGATATCGTGGCGCTGGAAAACGCACTAGATATGTACCGACTGGATAACGGGCGTTATCCGACCACAGAACAGGGGCTGGAAGCGCTGATCCAGCAGCCAGCCAATATGGCGGACTCCCGCAACTACCGTACTGGTGGATACATCAAACGACTGCCAAAGGATCCGTGGGGCAATGATTATCAGTATCTCAGCCCGGGTGAAAAAGGACTGTTTGATGTTTATACCCTGGGGGCGGATGGTCAGGAAAACGGGGAAGGCGCTGGCGCAGATATCGGTAACTGGAATTTGCAGGAGTTTCAGTAAGCAGTGCCTGAACGCGGATTCACACTTCTGGAAATCATGCTGGTGATTTTCCTTATCGGCCTTGCCAGTGCGGGCGTGGTACAGACGTTTGCGACCGATTCTGAACCGCCCGCGAAAAAAGCGGCACAGGATTTTCTGACTCGCTTTGCGCAGTTTAAGGACAGGGCAGTGATTGAAGGACAGACACTCGGTGTGCTAATCGACCCGCCTGGCTATCAGTTTATGCAGCGTCGTCAGGGGCAGTGGTTGCCCGTTTCTGCGACCCGGTTATCGGCACAGGTTACGGTGCCGAAACAGGTGCAGATGCTGTTACAACCCGGAAGTGATATCTGGCAGAAGGAATATGCGCTGGAGCTGCAACGTCGTCGCCTGACGCTGCACGATATTGAACTGGAGTTGCAAAAAGAGGCGAAAAAGAAGACGCCGCAGATCCGTTTTTCGCCTTTTGAACCCGCCACGCCGTTTACGCTGCGCTTCTACTCGGCGGCGCAAAACGCATGTTGGGCGGTAAAGCTGGCACACGATGGCGCGTTATCCCTCAATCAATGTGATGAGAGGATGCCATGAAGCGCGGATTTACCTTGCTGGAAGTGATGCTCGTGCTGGCGATTTTTGCGCTGGCTGCCACGGCGGTGTTACAGATTGCCAGCGGTGCGCTGAGTAATCAGCACGTTCTTGAGGAAAAAACGGTAGCGGGCTGGGTAGCTGAAAACCAGACTGCGCTGCTCTACCTGATGACCCGTGAGCAGCGGGCGGTCAGGCATCAGGGCGAGAGCGATATGGCAGGAAGCCGCTGGTACTGGCGAACAATCCCATTGAATACAGGCAACGCGCTGCTCCAGGCGGTGGATATTGAAGTCAGCCGTCACGAAGACTTTTCGTCGGTGATTCAGTCACGACGCGCCTGGTTTAGCGCCGTGGGAGGCCAACAGTGAGAAGGACTCGCGCTGGTTTCACGTTACTGGAAATGTTGGTGGCAATTGCCATTTTTGCCTCGCTGGCACTGATGGCGCAGCAGGTGACTAACGGCGTCACGCGCGTGAATAGCGCCGTCGCGGATCACGATCAAAAACTAAACCTCATGCAGCAAACGATGAGTTTTCTGACCCACGATCTGACCCAAATGATGCCGCGTCCGGTAAGAGGCGATCAGGGCCAGCGTGAACCAGCTTTACTGGCTGGCGCTGGCGTGCTGGCGTCTGAGAGTGAAGGAATGCGTTTTGTGCGCGGCGGTGTGGTTAACCCGTTGATGCGTCTGCCGCGCAGCAATCTGCTCACCGTCGGTTACCGCATTCATGACGGTTATCTCGAACGGTTAGCCTGGCCGCTGACCGATGCCGCAGGCAGCGTGAAGCCGACAATGCAAAAGTTGATTCCGGCCGATTCGCTCCGTTTGCAGTTCTACGACGGCACGCGCTGGCAGGAGAGCTGGTCGTCAGTACAGGCGATCCCTGTGGCGGTACGCATGACCCTGCATTCGCCGCAATGGGGCGAGATTGAACGCATCTGGTTGTTACGCGGGCCGCAATAATCATGATCACCTCACCACCAAAACGCGGAATGGCACTGGTCGTGGTGCTGGTATTGCTGGCGGTTATGATGCTGGTAACCATCACGCTTTCCGGGCGGATGCAGCAACAACTTGGGCGAACGCGCAGCCAGCAGGAGTACCAGCAGGCGCTGTGGTACAGCGCCAGTGCGGAAAGCCTGGCGCTGAGCGCGCTCAGTCTGAGCCTGAAAAATGAAAAGCGCGTGCATCTGGCACAGCCGTGGGCATCCGGCCCTCGTTTCTTCCCTCTGCCGCAGGGGCAAATTGCGGTCACCCTGCGTGACGCACAGGCTTGCTTTAACCTGAATGCCCTTGCTCAGCCGACAACGGCGTCGCGTCCGCTTGCGGTACAACAGTTGATTGCCCTGATCTCGCGCCTAGATGTGCCTGCTTATCGGGCCGAACTGATAGCCGAAAGCCTGTGGGTGTTTATTGACGAGGACCGCAGCGTGCAGACACGTCTGGGCCGTGAAGACAGCGAGTATCTCGCCCGTTCGGTGCCGTTCTACGCCGCCAATCAACCGCTGGCTGATATCAGTGAGATGCGCGTGGTACAGGGAATGGACGCCGGGCTTTATCAAAAACTGAAACCGCTGGTCTGTGCGCTGCCGATGATCCGCCAGCAAATCAACATCAATACTTTAGACGTCACGCAAAGTGTGATTCTTGAGGCGCTGTTTGACCCGTGGTTAAGCCCCGTTCAGGCGCGGGCGTTATTACAACAACGTCCGGCGAAGGGCTGGGAAGATGTCGATCAGTTTCTTGCACAGCCGCTACTTGCTGACGTCGATGAGCGTACTAAAAAACAGCTAAAAACCGTCCTGAGCGTGGACAGCAATTACTTCTGGCTGCGTTCAGATATCACCGTGAATGAGATTGAACTGACGATGAACTCGTTAATTGTCCGCATGGGCCCACAACACTTTTCGGTTCTCTGGCATCAGACAGGAGAAAGTGAGTGAGTTCCATCCTTGAGATTTTTTTCCCGCTTTGCGCCACTGATCCCATCCATTGGCAGCGCCGTACACCCGATGTGGAGCACGGTATCTGGTCTGACGTTGCTAACGAACAGCTCCAGCAATGGCTGCAAACCGATGCGATTCGACTCTACATTCCCGGCGAATGGATCAGCGTCTGGCAGGTTGAACTGCCTGATGTCGCCCGTAAGCAGATACCGACCATTCTGCCCGCCTTACTGGAAGAAGAGCTGAACCAGGATATCGATGAACTGCATTTCGCCCCGTTGAATATCGACCAGCAACTGGCAACCGTAGCAGTGATTCACCAACAGCATATGCGCAACATTGCGCAGTGGTTGCAGGAAAACGGCATCACCCGCGCTACCGTCGCGCCAGACTGGATGTCCATTCCTTGTGGGGTTATGGCTGGCGATGCGCAACGGGTTATCTGCCGCATTGATGAATGCCGGGGATGGAGCGCCGGGCGGGCGCTGGCTCCGGTCATGTTCCGCGCCCAGCTCAATGAGCAGGATTTACCGCTTTCGCTAACCGTAGTCGGCATTGCACCGGAAAAGCTATCAGCATGGGCTGGCGCAGACGCTGAACGCCTGACCGTTACAGCTCTGCCCGCCGTTACCACTTATGGCGAACCGGAAGGGAACCTGCTGACAGGGCCGTGGCAGCCTCGCGTCAGCTACCGAAAACAGTGGGCGCGCTGGCGGGTGATGATTCTGCCGATATTGCTGATTCTAGTTGCGCTGGCAGTGGAGCGGGGCGTGACGTTATGGAGCGTCAGCGAACAGGTGGCGCAAAGCCGCACCCAGGCGGAGGAACAGTTCTTAACGTTGTTCCCGGAGCAGAAGCGGATTGTGAATTTACGCTCTCAGGTGACGATGGCGCTGAAAAAATATCGCCCACAGGCCGACGATACCCGGCTGCTCGCCGAGTTGTCAGCGATAGCCAGCACCCTGAAATCTGCGTCACTTTCCGACATCGAAATGCGTGGTTTTACCTTTGATCAAAAACGCCAGATACTTCACCTCCAGCTACGGGCCGCGAACTTTGCCAGTTTCGACAAACTGCGTAGTGCACTGGCAACCGATTATGTTGTGCAACAGGACGCGTTACAGAAAGAGGGTGATGCGGTTTCCGGCGGCGTAACGTTGCGGAGGAAATAACATGTTACGCGATAAATTTATTCACTATTTTCAGCAATGGCGTGAACGCCAGTTAAGCCGTGGCGAACACTGGCTGGCACAACACCTAGCGGGGCGTTCTCCGCGTGAAAAGGGCATGTTACTGGCAGCGGTGGTGTTCCTGTTTAGCGTCGGATATTACGTCCTCATCTGGCAGCCGTTGAGCGAACGGATAGTACAACAGGAGACAATGTTGCAGCAACTGGTGGCGATGAACACCAGACTGAGGAGCGCCGCGCCGGATATTATTGCGGCGCGAAAATCCGCCACAACAACGCCTGCGCAGGTATCGCGGGTTATCAGTGACAGTGCTTCCGCGCACTCGGTAGTCATCAAGCGGATAGCCGAGCGTGGGGAGAATATTCAGGTCTGGATAGATCCGGTGGTGTTTAATGACCTGCTGAACTGGTTAAACGCGCTGGATGAAAAGTATGCGCTGCGGGTGACACAAATTGATGCCAGTGCTGCTGAGAAGACTGGGATGGTGAATGTGCAGCGGCTGGAGTTTGGACGGGGGTAAAGTATCAGGAGATTAGTATCAATAAAATTACTCTCGTTAACGTGGCGAGAGTAATTCCCCCAGACTTTATAAGCAAACTTTTTTCGTGAAGGTTATTGTCAGATCCAAAAGCAAAAACCCGCCTTGTGGGCGGGTTCTTAAGAATTAGTGGTGCCCGGACTCGGAATCGAACCAAGGACACGGGGATTTTCAATCCCCTGCTCTACCGACTGAGCTATCCGGGCAACGGGGCGCATTAAACCTGATTCGCCTCGTCTCGTCAATCAAATTTCTTCAATTTACTGCAGACTGCACAATCTATCATCACTTTGCCGCTATTGCACGCATTGTCAGGCAAACCAAGCGGTCCAGGCGGCGGAAAGCGGCATTGCCAGAAGGAGTGCTGGAAGCATGTTGACCACCGGGAACATTTTAATGCCACAGATGCGTAATCCGGTTGCCAGCAGCAATAAACCGCCTACGGCGCTGAAGTCTGCCATCATCGACGGTGTGGTCAGCGGTAATATCAGCGCGGCAGCCCACGCCAGCGTTAACTGGATGATCAGTAATGGGATACTAATTACCGACACCGCAATACCCAGCGAGCAGGCGAAGATCATCGCCGTAAAGAAATCAAGAAATGACTTGGCGATTAAAATACTCGGATCGCCGGTCATCCCTTCGTTCATCGCCCCGAAGATCCCGGTGCCGCTGGCGCAAAACAGGACAATAATCGCGACATAATTCTGAATAAAAGATTCATGCGTTGGCTTCTTACGTGAGTGACGAAACAGATTTTGTGCTTTGGCGACTGCTGTATTGACACCTTTCTCCAGCAAACAAATTTCGCCAATTAGAGCGCCAAGTAGCGTAGCTAAAACCATCGCTGGAAGGTTGGCGCATTTCACAACCAGTAAAATACCAATCCCCAGCGATGCCAGACCAAAAATAGATGTCATGGAGATGCGGATACGTTCCGGTAAGCGTTGGCTGAGCAGTGCGCCGAGAACGCCACCCAGTAAGACTGCACTAGCGTTGATAAAAGGGCCGATGACCACAAGAGTTCCTGTTAACTGTATTGTTTGATTTTCTTATTATGAACTTTTTGCCTTGTTGATGGCTTGTCTGGTCGCAAAGTCCTGGCTTGCACGCTTTAGCGAAAGGTGCCATGATTGCGCGAATTTTCTCCTCTCTGTACGGAGTTTGCCCGATGCACGCCACCTCCTTACATTCTCTCGCTTATCGCCGTTTCGCGCGAAACGTTTCCCTTTCTATGTTACTGCTCATGCGGTGAAGTTAACGCACGCTCACTGCAGGACAACAGTAAAATCAGAGCGTTTCTGCTTTTACTGATGTCTGGCGGTCGGAGCTGGTGACCAGTTTGCCCCATATCTCATGGGGCAGGGTTTTCCACCTTGTCCGGTATTCTTACTTCCCCGAAACGGGTTTGCGCTTATGAAATCAATGAATATTGCCGCCAGTAGTGAACTGGTATCCCGACTTTCTTCTCATCGTCGCGTGGTGGCGTTGGGAGATACTGATTTTACGGACGTCGCGGCAGTCGTCATTACCGCTGCGGATAGTCGCAGTGGCATTCTTGCGTTGCTTAAGCGCACCGGTTTTCATCTACCGGTGTTTTTGTATTCCGAACATGCTGTTGAATTACCTGCGGGCGTTACGGCGGTAATCAACGGCAACGAGCAGCAGTGGCTGGAGCTGGAATCCGCAGCCTGTCAGTATGAAGAGAATTTGCTGCCACCGTTTTATGACACGCTGACGCAGTACGTTGAGATGGGCAACAGCACCTTTGCTTGCCCTGGACATCAACATGGTGCGTTTTTTAAAAAGCATCCTGCCGGACGCCATTTTTACGATTTCTTTGGTGAGAACGTCTTTCGCGCCGATATGTGTAACGCTGACGTAAAATTGGGCGATCTGCTTATTGGCGAAAGATGCGCAGAAATTCGCAGCCAAAGTCTTTCATGCCGATAAAACCTATTTTGTGCTGAACGGCACATCGGCAGCGAATAAAGTGGTGACGAATGCGCTGTTAACGCGTGGCGATCTGGTGCTCTTCGACCGTAACAACCATAAGTCGAATCATCACGGCGCGCTGATTCAGGCGGGGGCGACGCCGGTCTATCTGGAAGCTTCACGCAACCCGTTTGGTTTCATTGGCGGTATTGATGCGCACTGTTTTAATGAAGAGTATCTGCGCCAGCAAATTCGCGACGTTGCGCCAGAAAAAGCCGAGCTGCCGCGCCCGTTTCGCCTGGCGATTATTCAGCTGGGAACCTATGACGGAACTGTCTATAACGCCCGTCAGGTGATCGATACCGTTGGGCATCTGTGTGATTACATTCTGTTTGATTCCGCGTGGGTCGGTTACGAACAGTTTATCCCAATGATGGCGGATAGCTCGCCGCTGCTATTAGAACTTAACGAAAACGATCCGGGGATCTTTGTGACTCAGTCGGTGCACAAACAGCAGGCGGGATTCTCACAGACGTCGCAGATCCATAAAAAAGATAACCATATCCGCGGACAGGCGCGTTTTTGCCCGCATAAGCGGTTGAATAACGCCTTTATGCTCCATGCTTCTACCAGCCCTTTCTATCCGCTGTTTGCTGCACTGGATGTTAACGCCAAAATTCATGAAGGGGAGAGTGGGCGTCGGCTGTGGGCTGAGTGCGTTGAGTTGGGTATTGAGTCGCGCAAGGCTATTCTTGCGCGCTGTAAGCTGTTCCGCCCGTTTATCCCGCCCGTTGTTGATGGCAAATTGTGGCAGGATTATCCGACATCAGTGTTAGCCAGCGACCGCCGTTTTTTCAGTTTTGAGCCGGGGGCGAAGTGGCACGGCTTTGAAGGATATGCCGCGGATCAGTATTTTGTTGATCCGTGCAAGCTGTTACTCACTACACCAGGTATCAATGCCGAAACCGGCGAATATAGCGACTTTGGCGTTCCGGCGACGATTCTGGCGCACTATCTGCGTGAGAACGGCATTGTGCCGGAGAAGTGCGATCTCAACTCCATTCTGTTCTTATTAACTCCGGCGGAAAGCCACGAGAAGCTGGCACAACTGGTAGAGATGTTGGCGCAGTTTGAACAGCATATTGAGGATGACTCGCCGCTGGCTGAGGTGTTGCCGAGCGTTTATAACAAATATCCGGTGCGCTATCGCGACTACACTTTGCGCCAGTTGTGTCAGGAGATGCACGATCTGTATGTCAGTTTCGACGTCAAAGACCTACAAAAAGCGATGTTCCGCCAGCAGAGTTTCCCGTCAGTGGTGATGAACCCCCAGGATGCGCATAGCGCTGATAGGTAATGCTGCCAACTTACTGATTTAGTGTATGATGGTGATTTTAAGGTGCTTGCGTGGCTTCCATTTCCATCAGATGTCCTTCCTGCTCCGCTACTGAAGGCGTGGTGCGTAACGGCAAAAGCACTGCCGGACATCAGCGCTATCTCTGCTCTCATTGCCGTAAAACATGGCAACTACAGTTCACTTACACCGCCTCTCAGCCCGGTACGCACCAGAAA
>NZ_MECT01000583.1:0-15096 GCF_001722145.1 Shigella sp. FC1544 | reverse complement strand
AAAAACGCGCGGGATATCAGTCTGCTGAGGTATATGCCGGCCTGACACAGGCTAAGTGTGCCCGGGAATCGGTGCAAGTATAAAAAACAGCCTGTTGCGGTATAAGAATCGACCATGCAGAGAGAGAAAACACCGGAGTGGAGGGAAAAGCAGAAAAGCTCACGTGGCATAAGGCGCGGACAGGGGTATCGCTTAGTTTTTCAATTTCCTATACGTGAACAGGCGGCTGCATTTTTAGGTGTCGTTCCCGTTGAAAAATATTCCGGCACCTCGGTCAGAGGGTGTCCGAAACTGTCAAAAATTGGTCCGCCGGAAATCCGGGCGAAACTGTATCTGGCTTCGTTGTGTGGTCTGAGATTTAACCCATTGATGAAAGCGATGTATGAGCGATTATGCCTGAGAGGTAAGGCCAAAATGTGTGCCATTGGTGCGCTGATGAGAAAACTCGTGCACTGGTGCTATGGCGTACTGAAGACCCAAAAACCGTTTGATGTGGGCTATTTGTCTTCATATGCGCGTAGCGCATGTAAGGCGGCATGATGTAGTTACATATGGTACAGGAGTAACACCGCCGAAGCCCGGCGTAAGCCGGTACGTATTGATAGGTTTCACCTATCCCATTCCTGCCCTGCGAGGCCATGCGGGCTTTCAGCGATGATGAAGTATAGGTAAGCCCTTTTAACCCCGTTAGCGCGGCTATGCCGCGCTGTATCGGGGACTTAGTGCTGACAGCTTGCTGGCAGTACTTAGGGGGCTGTACGTTGGAGTTCAAGCGATTTTTCTCGACAGAACACGATAACTGCCAAGCCATACCCGTTTTCAGCCATGACATAGCTTCTGTGCGCGGTCGGAGCCCAACAAAGGTTTACCCGCAGTCGGGGCGTATCTCCGTGTTAGCGGGCCGTGAGGGCCGCTTACGGGCGTGTACTCGATACGTCCAGTCAGAGGACTGACAGCGATGATAATATAGTTACAACATTCATAATTAAAAGCGACTCTGTTCCGGCCCTTCGGGCCGGGGCGGGGCCGCTTTTCAGTTATGAGGGAGGGGCTTTGTGGTTTCAGTTCTGCGTTGGACTTGGGTTTTTTAGGGGGTTATGTTTGTATGTTGTAACTAAACCAGCTTCGGTCGGGGCCCGCCGCTTGCGGTGGGAGGTGCATATCTGTCTGTCCAGAGGACAGGCAGTGAACAGGTTTTCTTTTTAAATGAATGTAATTAAGTAGTTTAAAGGAGATACAAACAGGTGTTTAAAAGATACATTGCACCCTGTAGGGCTGACGGCTGGCGCTTTATGACGTGAACGGTTGTAACCTTATGGTGAAGTCCCTTGCAGTTTAATGTGGATAAGCAAAATTCCCCGTCTGTGAGGCGTGTTTTGTATCAAAAACAGGGGGGACCGGATGTACCAGAAGGTGGATGATGAGGTTGTTTTTTGTATGTAGCGCTGATTTTTTGTGCACTGGCGGGCTTCAGGCGTGCGAATGCCTCCGGCGCGTGCCGGATTATTCTGAGGAGGTCACTTTCAGGGGGAAGCTGTGGCCAGCCGGCTGTAATTACGGTTACGTGACAGAATCATGCGCTCCTTCACACGACGCTCCACTTCACGTTTTACCGCCTCACGACTGGCAGTGAAGCGCCCTTCCGAGATTTCACGCGTCAGTTGCCGTTTCACCAGGGTGACAATATCCTGACGCTGCCTGTCCGCATCACGACGCGCACGGGCACGCTTCATTCCACGGGACTTAAGCTCTGTCTGGTAACTGCGGAAACGCTCACGAACAAAACGCCAGGCTTTCGCCATCAGTTCATCCATACCCAGGGTATCCAGCCCCTGCTTTTTGCGCTGTCTGTTTTCCCATTCCACACGACTGCGGCGCGCGGCGGCCACTGCCTCCTCTGATACATCGAGGGCAGCAAACAGTGCAGATGTGAACGTGATATCGGTCGGAATGTAGCACCCGATAAGCGGGTCATATTCCGTCTGGTAGGTAATCAGTCCCAGCTCTGCAAGGAACGTCAGGGCCCGGGTGGCCCGGGTGATGGAGAGTTTTCCGGCAGCAGACTCCGTCGCCAGTCCGCACTCAATGGCCAGCGTGGTGATGGAACACTGGACGCGGTTGGCCAGTGGGTCATAGTGAAAACACAGCCCCTGCAGCAGCGCATCAATGGCCCGGCGACGTAGTACCGGTGGCATGCGCCGACGCAGACCAAGCGAACGGGCATGTGCCACATGAATGGCGAAATCAAAACGGGAGGTGAAGCCCACCGCCTTTTCCATCAGTTTCCCGCAGAACGGAAGCGTCCGGGCACCTTCACGGGGTGTGAACACCGGATTCGGGTTCTTTACCTGGCGGTAATAAGTTTGTTGAAGATCAGTCACACCATCCTGCACTTACAATGCGCAGAAGGAGCGAGCACAGAAAGAAGTCTTGAACTTTTCCGGGCATATAACTATACTCCCCGCATAGCTTGATTGTTGGCTATACGGTTTAAGTGGGCCCCGGTAATCTTTCTGACTCGCCAAAGTTAAAGAAGATTATCGGGGTTTTTGCTTTTCTGGCTCCTGTACATCTACATCAGAACCAGTTCCCTGCCACCTTATGGCGTGGCCAGCCATAAAATTCCTTAAACGATCAGTAATCTAGCATGCTACGCCACAAAGTAAAGTCTTTACTTTAGTATATCCAGTCTCTGCAGTTCATCTTTGATGATTTTCTCAACGAACTGAGCCTGTGTTATCCCCTCTCTCTCGCAGTACTCAACCATGAGATCTTTCAGAGGATTTTTGACAAAAACTTTTATCTCTTTGTGTGTAAGACGTTTTCTTGCAACAGCGGCCATTTGTTTCTCAGAGTCAGTCATAGGCTTACCTCTGCGCACAAACCGCTTTTGACTCAATGAGGAAGTCACTGCATTTTCTGTCTGCGACATCTCGCCTCCTCAATACTCAAACAGGGATCGTTTCGCAGAGGATACTACAGTTTTTTGAAATCAGCGACTTGAGAATTGTGGCGAAGATCTGTGTTGGCGCACAAATCAACGGGGATTACTGTCGTTTAATGTGATTTAAACTGTGAAATAGTATGGTTTTCAGTTATGGAAACGCCGGGAGCAAGGAAAACTTGCTTTTTCCCGTTTCCGGGGTTGGACAACTGAGCAACGCGAAGGCGTCAGCTACGATGTTCCGGTGACTGCTGATCAGCCCCTGTTGTATTCAGCCATTCTCCGGTCATCTGCAGCAGTTTTCTGGCATCGTGGCTTCTGAGCAACGGAATACCAGCCTGCCTCAGAACCTCTTCCAGAAGAATATCCCGGCGTCTGCGTTCCGGTCGTAAATGGCTGGCATCATCCAGCTCTACTGCTGCAACAATACTGAACGAACGCAGCTCAACGATAACCACATCAACATGCCACTGAGACACCATCCTGAATAACTGCCACCACTGGCGTGATCGTGGCCGGATATTCCCGTTCAGCTGGACGATATCCGCGACCCGTACCTGCGGACACAGATACCACCGCTTCATATCCACAATTCTGAACAGTCCTTTCATAAAACTGACTTCCCTTTCTGTCAGCAGCGTCTTCTGACGTTGCCAGTATTCACCGCTGGACAGTATTCGCTCTGCATCACCGGTCCGTATACCTGCCGCATGCAATTGCATCAGCAAAGGAGAATGCTGATTTACACTTCTGAGGATAATCCGGATAAGTAGCGCTGCAATAATCAGAACAATGAGAATAAAAATAATCAACTTCATTATTTATCTGCTCCTGGCAATTAATTATTGCTGAATTATTACCTTACATATTTCCATATCTCTTTTGGTATCCTGTCATATAACTTTCCGGTGATTAATTCCGCTAGCCGGTGGTCTGCTGCTGAATTAAATGATTCACGTTCACTGTTTGATAAACTGTCTCTATTTTTATGAATAATTTTTTCCAGCGTATTGACTGATGAACATCGCCGTAACTGATACAGCCATTCCTGTTTTGTTTTTGCCATTTTTATTCCCGCTGAGAACAGATGAATGATAGGATTGCCATCGCTTTATTTACGGTGCCTCCATATCCAGGGGGGAACCGGATCAGCATCTGACCAGAGCCCACGTTTTTGTTGTCTGGCTTCGTTCTGAAGGACAGGTAGCACGGGATCTGTGTTGTACTGCTCATATACCCAGGCAGCCCCGGCCCGGACCATAAACTGATTAATATTCATTCCGTCTGGTGCATAAACCTGCCCGAGAATACGACCATAACGATCTCGCTGAAAATATGTGACGGTAACCGTTTTTCCTGCGACCAGTGATTTCATCATGTCTGTTGACCACCGGCCATAATCCTGTTTCTTTTCCGGTGCATCAATATTTACCAGCCTGATCCGCACCGCCTTCAGTGAGTCCATGACCTCGATGGTATCACCGTCCAGTACACGAACAACCCGTCCATGAATATCTGCAGACAATACCGGCCATGAAAAGATAAATAATACCAGTGGAATATATTTCCTCATGTTATTCTCCATATCAGATAAATGGCACCTGTATTTCAGCCCCCCTGAATAGTGCAGCACACATTGAATAACACCTTATTTTGTGAAATTAATCACAAAATATAAAAAATCGACTTAATGCGGAAAAGACTCTGTGCTACTCAGAACTGTCCGGTCATACTGCCCGACCGGATATTAAGAAGCAAATCTCATAAACTCCTTTCAGCCTTCTGACTCCTGGAGTAATGAAGGCTGCTTTTTTCGTTACCCCCTTCCCCGGCAGCGCCGGTGGCAATGTTCAGCCCTTTTCCGGGCAAACTGCTGCCAGTCTGTCCTAGGCGCAACACAGGCAGCCCGTCGCCATGCTTCTGCCGCTTCCATCCAGCGTCCACTGACTTCCAGAATAACGGCCCGCCCGCCGGCACGCTGGTAACGCCAGACCTGGCCGTTCCGTGAACTGTTTCTGAATCCATTCATTTTCTTGTCCCCCTTTAGTTGTCAGTATTATTGTGATAAATAATTCAGTGGACTGGCTTCCTTTCGGAAGCGGAAGTTATTTCCTTTTAAGCCTTATTTCCCTGCCTCCTCTCTCTGGGGGAGGCTTTTTTTATTTCTCATCAAGCACGGCCTGAAGTTCTGCCTTTATCCGGTTCTGGCGACGAATTTTCGCCAGACGCGCTCCCGCATACGCTTCCTCCTCCTGAGAAATATGCTCCGTCACATACCCTTCCGTGTCATACCGGCAGGCACCGGCTTTCATGGCACACAGATAGCTTTCTGAACGGGTGATGGCCTTCAGCGCCCTGCGCAGTTTTTTATGCGAGAGCGGGATATTCCGCTGCGCCACGTCTTCCAGTAACACGTCCCGGATACCGCAGGCCAGAAGCCGGGGCGTGTCACCGTCAAATAATCCCGACCACCAGGGCTTCAGGGTATTCACAGCCTCATCCAGCGTGGGCAGGTTCAGATAAATGGACAGCGCCTGTCTGGCCTGCGCTTTTTTTGCCGCCAGCTCTGCTTCACGGGCCGCTTTCTCGGCCAGCTTCTGCTTTTTCACCTTCCACTTTGGTGGCGTGGTGACATTGATGATGGTTTTCCGGCTGCGGACAGTCGCTGTTCCCTCTGTCTTCCGCTTCAGTGTCAGTACCGGTCGCTTCTGCTCTGTCATGCTGTGTTCTGCCTCTGACGAATCATCCTCTTGCGGCCAAAGATACCACACCCGTCACAGCGCCAGAACGCCCAGCACAGCCAGATGACAGGCATAGAACGTCGGGAAAAAGTCTCCGGGCCAGAAACGGGGTAATGATTTTCCGGCACACAACACCAGACCAACGGTCAGCACCGTCATCACAAGACCGGCCACCGCCGCTGCATCACTCGTGGCAAGGTTAAGCGCCGGAATAACAGCCAGCAGGCAGGCGACCAGCGCCAGACGTTCCGCTCTGTCTTCCGCCCGGTACAGCCGGTTGCTGACTGCCAGCATCAGCAACCCGGCAATACCGTAACTGGTGCCGGACAAAGGCCCCCACAGGGCCATCAGGAGTATGGCCGCTGCTGTACGCCACCCACTGCGCGTTTCACACCACGTCAGCACCTGTGCCGCCACTGCAAAGGCAAACAGGATATTCCCCTCATACCAGGGAAAGCCTGCCAGATAATATGCGAACTGGGCAATAATTCCCCATCCCCACAGCCGGTTAATGGCCGGTTGCCGGATATGCGCATGACGGGACAGATTCAGCCCCCACACCAGGGCAAAAAGCGGAAAGGCTCCTCGCCCGGCCAGAAACATCCATTCCTGCTTCAGCTGGAATATCAGATTGATGTGGTCCAGTACCATCAGCACCAGTGCCACCGTTTTGATGATATCCCGCTGTCCGGGTGACCAGACCAGAAATGACTGCAACCAGGTATCGGTCCGTGCAGCCAGTGAATCGTTACGTGTCGTGTTCGTGTTATCCGTTGTCATCAGTGTTTGTCTTCCTGTATCAGTCTCCGCCCGGGGTTTTCTCTTTCTGCAGGTCACGAACCATATCCCGCTCCATCTGCTGCAGACGCTCCTGCAGCAAATGGAGCGGGCAACTTCCCGGACCGCTTCCCGCACCCGTTGTGGTTCACGCAGTACACTCTCCGGCAGCGCGGCTTCCCGTTCAGTTATGGCAGCCCGGTCACGCTCCTGCCCGGCAATTTCCCTGACAGCCTGCTCTGTTTTGCCGTCCGGCAGGTCAGGTTTGTTCTCTGCCATTTTACGGACAATTTCATCTGCGCGACGTTCCGTTTCACGGCGGATGGCCTCTTCAGCCTGCCGCTGTGCCAGTACCTCTGCCGTGACCGGTTCGCCATTTCCGGCTCCCGGCTGGACGCTGTTGTCCGGGATATCCCCCCACACGCGGCCACCGGTGATGGCACCGGGATTCCACGGACGGCCTTCACCGGCGATTCTTACCACCACACCACTGTCAGGATTATCACGGGCAATCCGGACGCCATCCTGCATATTATCAGCCAGCAGGCTTTCTCCGTTACGGCTGCCCTGCAGGGCCACGAACTGCGCATCCCCGCTGCCTTTTACCCGACCTTCACCGCTGAATCCCCGCAGCCCGTTTCCGTCATCCGTGGTCAGCGGGTTCAGCCAGATACCGGCGGACTTGCCGTTACGGTCAAACGCCGGCAGTGCCACATACGGTTGCGGATATTTACGTCCCGGAGCAATAAACCGTGCAGGACTGTCTCCCCCGGCCAGCCCCGCCTGACGGAGAACGGCACGGCCTGCCGCCACGTCCCGCAGCTCCCGCGCCGTACTGAACAGCCGCTCTGCATTCATGACCTCCCGGTCCGGTTTCGGCTCAAACACATCGTGGGCAGTTCCTTTCTGTACGGCATTGTTGATGGCATCCGTCCAGCCCTGACGGTTATCGGTGTACACCTGCACATGCTGCTTCATACGCGACAGGGCCACGTAGGCTGACTCAAAGCCGGCCATCAGTTTCCGGTTACCTTCCGTGCCTTCAAGCGCGATGGCAAAGGTTTCACTCGCCCCCTGTGCACCGTGGGCGGTGATGGCATAGGCCAGGTCAATATGTTGCTCTGCCCGCTCCTGACCGGGGCGAATCACACGGGTCTGCTGACCGTCAGAAAGTGTGACACTGTCACCGGAAACCGCTGTCACCGTCCAGACGCTGTTGGCCACATAACCGCGCTCCCGGTCACTCTTCGTGAAGCGTATCCTGTCACCGGTCCCCACCCGGATGGTGTCCGGGGTGTACAGCGTGACGCCTTCAGCCACCGCCTCCCGGGGCGAAATCAGCCGCGTGTTACCTTCCGCATCCTGCAGGGTTATCAGCCCGTCATCCTTGCTGATACCGGCAATCCGGTGATACACATTATCCACCAGGGCAAGGGCATCCGGGTTATTCTCCCAGGTGGAGAGACGACGCAGCTCCCCGTCGCGTATATTCGCTGTGTTCAGGACAGGCACCATGACCTGCACCTGCCCCAGTTCTCCGGCCTTTTCTCGTGCATCATGAATCATGCTGTTCAGTACGCGCCGGTCCTCATTCAGGTGCGTGACAATCAGCGTCTGCTCCCGTGCTTCCGGTGTCCTGCCGGTATAGTCGCGGACAATGGCTTCATACAGTGTCATGGGGACATCCGGAAAAGCCTCGCCTTTCAGCATCGCCTTCTGCTGCGCTTCTGCCAGTTTCGCTTCCTGGCTGTGACTGAACTCCGTCACGGAGTGCTCCGGTGCCCATGCGCCCTCCAGACGTGGCACCTGAGACGGTTTCACACGCTCAAGCCCGGACAGCGCCCTTTCCACATCCCGGTTAATCAGGCTGTATACCGCCTCCCGCAGTTCCGGCGTCTGACGCACAATCTCCTTCATGATGACCACATCGGCAGCACTGCGCGTCTGCTGGAGACGGAAAGGCTGACCGGGCGCGATGGCCTGCAGCTGGTCCGTGTCACCGCTGGCCACAGCCCGACCGCCACCGGCCGCAATCAGGGCGTATGCCCGTGCCATGTCGGTATTGCCCACCATAGAGCTCTCATCGAGAAGGAACAGCGTGTTGCTGAAATCCGGCGTTTCTCCGCTGCGCTGCTGCAGCTGCATGTCATGCAGAAAGGACGCCAGTGTCTGTGCATCCACGCCGGCGCTGCGCATCTCCCCGACCGCACGGTGTGTGGGCCCCAGCCCCACGACACGGGGACGTCCACTCTCCGGCAGCATGTTCACGGCTGACATCACCGCCCGGAACTGTGTGGTCTTACCCACACCGGCATAGCCCTGCACCACCGTGAAACGGTCGGACGTTTCCAGTATCATACGGGTGGCGGCACGCTGTCCTGATGTCAGTTTCTCCATGAGTTCGCCAGGTACTCTCTCCATCAGCGGCGTGACCGCCTCCTTACCTTCGAGAATATGGCGAAGAATGCTCTTTTCTGCCTCATACGACGCACGGGAAACCAGCAGGCCTGTGCCATAGCCTTTTGCCACATCCACATACAGTAAATCACCCCGTTTTATCTGCGCATTGATTTCCCCTCCCAGGTCAGCAAAACCGGTTCCTTCTGCAGCAAACGACTTTGCCTCTGTCAGCAGGTCCACCATGCTGAAGGCCAGGTTTTTACTTTCCAGCACAGGAAGGGCCAGATGAATGGCCTGCTGTGCCGGCGTGTGAAGCCCGGCTTTCTGCAGACTGATAGCGGTTTCCAGCAATGTCTCACCGGCACGCGCCTTTATCTGCTCAGAAACCACCGTAAAGGAGGGATGGCGGGCAAGTTTTTCCGCAGTACGGGTTTCATCCAGTGAGGAATACAGCCGGACATCACGACCACTGCGGGCCAGACCGTTCAGGGTGGCATTGTCCATTGCCATCTGTGTGACGGAGGCAAAAACCGTCGCACTGTCGCTGACGGAATGCCCGGGCGTTTCCACCCAGCCGTTCTCCAGCTTCAGTGCCGTGAACGGTGAATCGCTCACAGGCAGGGTGGCCGGTTCAGCCCGTCCCGGCACAACAACCGTCATCGCATCTTCACTGACGGATGCCACCTGCAGGCGGTCACCGCCGGAGACGCGGAGTCCGGGAATTTTCCCTGTCACCCTCAGACGCTCACCGTCTGCCACCGGCATTTTTTCCGGCCGGAACAGCGACCAGCTGCTGTCCAGGGAAGAAATACGCACCACCTGCGTTTCGCCCTGCGCATTCCGCAGGGTCAGGCTGTGACTCTGCGCCGTCACACGTTCTGTCACATAGCGGTCATGACTGCGTGTCTCCGGGTTCCACTGCTCCATCACCATTCCCGGGCGGTACATATCCCGCAGATAACGGCTCCGGCTGTCCAGCCAGACCGGTGACAGGGCGGTCATGGTTACCTCCGGGTGTCCGAGCACGCCCTGTGTTTTCAGCTCACTGCGAATGGCCTGTGTCAGTATGGCCTGTTCCCGTACTCCGCTGACCTGTGCCACGCTCTCTTCTCCGGCTTTCACGCTGGCCGCAAAATCTCCGGCCAGCCGGGCATAGCGGACATAACGGTCCGGTTCACTGATGATGGTGGCCGGTCGCTGTTCTCCCCCCTGCCAGCGATATGTGTTCACCCCGGCATCCTTCATGGCCATCAGTGCACTGCCTGTACCGGTTCGCTGCCCGCTGTCAGTTATCAGGACCTGTACGTTATGACGTGCGGCACCATCCAGCAGGGTTAACGTCTCTTTCAGGGAGAGTTTTTCGCCCTGGTCGACGATAACGGTACTGCCCGGCGTGAAGGCCATGCCTTCCAGCAACTGACGACGTCCGGTTATCAGTTCACCGGACAGCCGTTCATCCTGCTTCAGGTTCATCTGCGAGCGACGGTCAGCAGCGATAATCTGCACCTCCCGCCCCTGCTCCCGGGCCATCATGACCAGTTCAGCCACCCGCTCACGCTGCCCGGCTGCACCGCCCTGCCCGGACACAATGGCCAGCGACGGACGGTCCTGTGCCAGAACACTGACGGCATCGCTGTAACCGGCCGTCCGGGGGACACTTTTCTCCGGATGTACGGTCACCCGGTTCTGTTTCATGATGTCACGACTGAGTGCCCGGACTGACAGCTCATCGAGCATATGAATCCCGGACGTGAACAGCCCCTTCTCACGATCGAGGGGGATAAGCTGCTCACGGCTGATGGCCTCATCGATACCGGCGCGTGCCCGTTCAATCACACCATTTTCCGGCGGCAGTATGCCGACCGTCCTGGCCAGCAGGTCCGTATACATAAACTGCACTTTGCGTTCACTTAATCCGGCAATGGCCTGTGTCACCGCCTGCTGCACATCCGGCCCGTCCTGTGAAGCGGGTCCGGGTGTCTGCGTGCGGGTATATGCCCGTTGTTCCGCTGCGTCACGATATGCCCGGATGTCGAACCCGGTTTCCTTCAGCGTCTGCATCCACTCGGCCATTCTGACTTCAGGATCGACGTGCTGTTTGGATTTACGCGTATCCAGCGCCGCCACATCCCGGGATTTCAGCGAGGCGTCTTCCCCGACGGCCTCCCGGATAGTCTGTGAGCGTCCGGAAAAGGCCTCCACCGGTACACCCGGCATTTCCCACATACCGTGCTTACCGACCACTTCAGTTTCATAGCCCAGCGCCTCAACCTGCTCTTTCAGTTTTTCCCGGTAGAGCCTGCCAAAGGCAATCTGATTAGCGTACACATTCTCAATGAACCCCGTTTTCCCCACTTTGTCACTGCTCAGTGTCTTCCATTCGCCGTTATGCTGCGTAACATTAGTCACCACCGCATGCGTGTGTAACTGTGGTTCCTGATCGCGACTGGTGTCGTGGTTAAACAGTGCCATCACCAGATTACCGGTCAGCACCGTTTCTGACTGTCCGTCCGTCATCACCCGTGTGGAGGCCAGTGCCTCCACACGGGTGATGACGGACAGCAAAATCCACGGCCTGGTTATGTGCTTCAATAAGACGTTTGTCCCCCCCGAGCATGGCCATCATGGAGACACTTTTGGGAGCGGAGAAGGTCAGGTCGTAGCCGGGACGATGCCTGTTACTGCCATCCTGCATGCGGCTTAAATCCGCCCCGTCCGGCAGCCTGCCCTCCAGAAGGCGGGTAAAGACATCCTTATCGACACTGCCCTGCAGCCCCAGTTGTTCAGCCCCCTGGCCGGCCCAGCGTTCTCCCATGCTGCCCAGCACATAGTAATTATCCTTGTCGGTATAATAATTACCGGCACTTCCGGCCGATCTGACCTGCGCGATACTCATCATAAACGTATATCCCTTTGACATATCCCGGTATCAATCCCACAATGGATATACACAAGACATATCCACATAAGGAGGCAAATAATGGAAACCACCGTATTTCTCAGCAACCGCAGCCAGGCGGTCAGACTGCCAAAAGCGGTTGCATTGCCGGAAAACGTAAAACGCGTTGAAGTGATTGCTGTCGGACGAACCAGAATCATTACGCCAGCCGGAGAGACATGGGACGAATGGTTCGACGGACACAGCGTCAGCGCCGATTTTATGGATAACAGGGAACAGCCCGGCATGCAGGAAAGGGAGTCATTCTGATGCTGAAGTTTATGCTCGATACCAACATCTGCATTTTTACGATAAAGAACAAACCCGCCAGCGTCAGGGAGCGTTTTAACCTGAACCAGGGGAGAATGTGTATCAGTTCGGTCACCCTGATGGAGCTGATATATGGTGCAGAAAAAAGCCAGATGCCTGAACGTAATCTCGCTGTGATCGAGGGATTTGTTTCCCGCATTGATGTTCTGGATTACGACGCTGCTGCAGCCACACACACCGGCCAGATAAGAGCAGAACTTGCCCGTCAGGGACGCCCTGTCGGGCCATTTGATCAAATGATCGCAGGTCATGCCCGCAGTCGGGGGCTGATTATTGTGACTAATAACACCCGGGAATTTGAACGTGTGGGCGGCCTGAGAACTGAAGACTGGAGCTGACCTGTTCATCAGAAATCATCTCCCGGCTCAACATCCTCCCCGCGTTCCCGGTGCACATTGATGTTCACCTCTTCACGACGCTGCATCTGCTGCCAGGTGTCCGGATGATTTTCCTGCTGCCATGCCTCATAAGCGGCCATATCCACCACTTCACCGGATTCACTGATCCCGGGTGGCAGTTGCTGTTCCATCTCTTCTTCCGGTTTCATTTTCAGCTCCTGCTCGATCCCCCCTGCCGGAACATTCACACCTGAATCTGACTTCTTATCGTTGATGACAGGAGACACCGGCTGTTGCGGCTGTTGCGGCTGTTGCGGCTGTTGCGGCTGTTGCGGCTGTTGCGGCTGTTGCGGCTGTTCAGCCTGAGTCACGTCTTCTCCGGAAACAACCTCCGGGACATCCGGTTCGAAGAGGCTGGCCATCTGACGACCTTCTGCTTCCCTTGCGGCAAGTACGGCACTCAGACGGTTCTCCATTTCCGGGTTGATGTCACGCGGAATAAACTCCGGAGCGACCTTCGGTCGTTCCTGATATTTCAGTGAGAGTTTGACTGCCGGATACGGTCCGGGCAGGGTGACATAGCAGGTCAGATCCGGCAGGGACTGAATGTCGGAATAACTGACCAGCGTCTGGCGCTCCATATCCTTACCGGTCGATACCCCGTCACGTACCGGATCAGCACCGTAGGAATACTGTTCGCTGGCTTTCAGGTGCTCTTTCTCACCAATTTCACCGGCAGCGAACTCCGCAATCTTATGGCTGGGAGAACGGAAAAAGGCACGGGTGTTCATGACGTCAAACAGCGTGGCAGCCGCTTTCTCACCGTAGATATCTTCCAGCTGGGCATAGGACTGGATACCAAACACATAACAGCCACCGAACTTACGGGCTTCCGGCAGGATCTCCACCAGGTCCGGCAGTTTGTATAATGTGGGTAACTCATCACAGAAGAACCACACACGACGATTACGGTTTTCTCCCATTGCCAGCAGACCACGAATGGCAATGGACAGCCACATGGAGATCACCGGCTTCAGGGAGGCATGAGTGTCGGCATTCGACGAGATAAACAGCCAGCCGTTTTTCTGATCCTCCCGGACACCACGCATCCAGTCACGGATGGTGAAGGGCTCACCGTTATGCTCAATCCCCTGCAGGTAACGGATGGCTTTCACATAGTTGGTCAGCACAGCACGGATGGATATGGCCGTTTTCTCGATTTTCTCTTCCACCAGGTTGGCCGCCGGTGAATTACGCAGGTAGGTACGCAGTTTTTCAATTTTGATGGAAAGCAGTGTGTCCACCAGTTTGCTGTAGCTGCGGTTGGGGTCATTACGCATCAGATACGCCGCTTCCGCAAAAATGGTACGTCCTGAACCCTGCCAGAACGGGTCCTCTTTTGTGCCCATCGGGATCAGAGTATTTGCGGTATTATCAAAATCCGGCTGTGTCAGGCACTCCTTCCACAAATCCCAGGCGGCACAGCGTGCATCCAGCGGATTCAGGATCTTATCGATGGAGGGATCATAGTAACTTTTAACAAATTCCCCTGAACGGTCATAAATCACCACCATATCACCACGCTGACGGGCGTAGTTGGCCAGACGACGGATAACCTCCGACTTACCGGCCCCGACCGTGCCGTGCAGACAGAAGTTCTGGATTTCGGAATCCCGGATAATCGGCAGATCGCCAATCCGGATATCGGAGTCCCTGCCGTCTTTTTTCAGCATCCGGGCAACGTCTTTCGGATTGTCTGTCAGTTGACGACCACCTGTGACTTCATTTTCGCTCTGTTGTTTACCCTGACGCCCCAGAATCCAGGAGACAACAAAGAAGGTAATCAGGCAAATAACCAGTGCCACAACTGTGGCCAGAACGAATGCAGACCATAACTGCTCACCGCACCAGATCATATATTTATCATGCAGTACCTGAGCAGCGTTCATCCGGAAGGTTTTGCCGTAATACTGAATCTCATATACCGGCTGAGACTTGATTAAATCCCGCATGCCTTCCAGCGTGGTACACCACCAGTAAATACAGCCATTCACAAACGTCTGCCAGCTTATTTTTACCCATAAAACCAGACCAACGAGTATCCAGAAAAAAATAAACAGGCAGTAAAGCATAATATTGGCGATCTGGCTGAACATGCGGATACGCATGGACGTAATCTGACCGCCCTGGGTTATATCCTTTGCGTTAAAACTCATGATGATATTCCGAAGAAAGAAAGTCAGTCGGACTGATTATTAATGATGAAAAGATTAATAACCGTTAAATTCCGGCTTCGCCGGCAACACTTCACGGTCGCACAAAGAATTTGCACAACCGCTCAGTGTTTTCATATTTATTTCGGAAACGCCGGGGAGAAATAAAATTTATTTTATTTCTTTCCGGGGTTGGGTAATGCTGCCAACTTACTGATTTAGTGTATGATGGTGATTTTAAGGTGCTTGCGTGGCTTCCATTTCCATCAGATGTCCTTCCTGCTCCGCTACTGAAGGCGTGGTGCGTAACGGCAAAAGCACTGCCGGACATCAGCGCTATCTCTGCTCTCATTGCCGTAAAACATGGCAACTACAGTTCACTTACACCGCCTCTCAGCCCGGTACGCACCAGAAA
>NZ_MECT01000577.1:0-16032 GCF_001722145.1 Shigella sp. FC1544 | reverse complement strand
GAAGACGGCTTACGCCACCATCAAAGGTATTGAGGTGATGCGTGCACTACGCAAAGGCCAGGCCTCAGCATTTTATTATGGTGATCCCCTGGGCGAAATACGCCTGGTAAGCAGAGTTTTTGAAATGTAAGGCCTTTGAATAAGACAAAAGGCTGCCTCATCGCTAACTTTGCAACAGTGCCCTCTGGGAGACTACCCCAGCCTCTCCACCTTCGTTTCTCCTTCCACCATCGACAGCTGATACAGCGAAAACGATCTCTGTTTCTCAATTAAATTCGCCAGTTCCGGCGAGTGGCTGGTCAGCCAAATTTGCGAGTAGCGGCTGGCCTCGGCGATTAAGCTCGCCAGCGCGGGCAGCATCTGCGGATGCAGGCTGTTTTCCGGTTCGTTGAGGGCGATAAAGGCCGGTGGACGCGGGCTTAATAGCGCCACCGCCAGGCACAGAAAACGCAGAGTGCCGTCGGAGAATTCCGCCGGCTCCAGCGGTCTGCTTAGCCCTTCACGCTGCATCATCATCCGGAAGCGTCCGCCGGTGTTGTCGCTGTAAAACACGCAGCCGGGGAAGGCCTGGTCGAGGATGCGCATCAGCAGCAGCTCGTCGCCAATTTCCACGATGGTCTGAAACGCCGCCGCCAGGTTTGCGCCGTCGCTGGCCAGCACTGGGGAGCGGAAACCGACCTGAGGCGCGCGCATGGCCGAGCCGATTGATACAGAAAACTCCTGATAAAAGCGCCAGTTACGCAGCGACTCGCGCATCTGCGACACTTCCGGGTAAAGATGCGGCTCGCCAAGCTGGCCGAACACCGATTCGTTCTCATACAGCGTGCCGCTGTGGGTGACTTTCTCGTGATGCACGTTGTTCAGAAATACGGCCTGATTTTTACGCTTCATCAGCTGTGACGACGGGCGGCGGTATTGACCACTCAGCCAGATGGACTCTTCTTTGATCACCGGATCGAGTTGAAACTGTGAGGGGTAAGGCAGTTTTTCGACAAAGCCTACCTGCAGCTCGTATTCGTAGGTTTCGGTTTCAACGGCCAAATTCATCCGCCGCAGCTGGTCGCTGCGGGTTTTGCCTGCCCAGAACACTTTTAAAATCCCACCCTCGTTCGCCAGTGCCTGCGAAAACTGCCCCTGTGCGGCGCTGTGCATCAGGTGGATCGCCTTGTAGATATTGGATTTTCCGGTGCCGTTTGGGCCAAAGACGATGTTGAGCTGTTCCAGCTCCAGCGACATTTCGCGAATCGAGCGGTAGTTTTGAATGTGCAGGGTGGTGATCACAGGCAGTCCCTTTTTGCGTTACAATCCTGTACATAATTACAGTCTTTTGTGTGGAATGCAAAAAAGAGACGACAGTGAGGGTGTCGTCTAAACGGGGTACTGCTTTGGGCCTCTGTGGGTCAAACGGGCCTTCGCATTTTTATCGTCAGGTTACTGCCAGACGCAGACCCAAATCATCAGGATAGGGATCAAAGTAGTTTTGCGTCATCAGATACCGGTCAGGGTATTCGGCCATGTAGTGTTTCAGTAGCGTCAACGGCGCGAGGATGGGTAGCAGCCCGTCGCGATAGTGCAGGATCACATCGCGCAGCTCGACGCGCTGGCGGCTGTTCAGCTGGTTACGGAAATAGCCCTGGATATGCATTAGCACGTTGGTATGGTTTTTCCGCGAGGCGGGCTTTTTCAGGATGGTCATCAGCTTTTCGCGGTACGCCACGAAGAACGCGTCCAGATCTTCCCATTCATGCAGCGACGCAACGAACGGGCCAATCTCGCGGTAGCCCGCCTGATGGTGCGCCAGAAGCTGCAATTTATAGCGGCTGTGGAAATCCAGCAGCGCGCGGCGCGTCAGGCCTTTAGCGCGCAGCGTGTTCAGCTCGTGCAGGGCAAATACCCGCTCGATAAAGTTTTCCCGCAGCACCGGGTCGTGCAGCCGACCGTCTTCCTCCACGGGCAGCCACGGGTAGGTTTCAAGCAGGGCGGCGGTGAACAGCCCGACACCCTCCTTGCGGCCCCGGTTGCCGTTTTCATCATATAGCCGCACGCGTTCCATGCCGCAGCTTGGCGATTTCGCGCAGACGATAAATCCCGACAGATCGCCGATTTTTGGCAGATAGTCCGCCGTAAAGTCGGCCATTTTCTGCGTTATATCATCATGGGGCGGCTTGCTGAAGCGGAGCTGCGTTTCGCCGCTGTCCGTCAGCGTCAGGCGTATGGCCGGGCGTGGCGTCGGCAGGCCAATCGCCATTTCCGGGCAGACGGGCCTGAAACTCACCCACTGGGCCAGTTCATCCATGACAAAGCCCATACGCTTGTGTCCGCCGTCGAAGCGAACGGCAGACCCGGTCAAACATCCGCTAATACCGAGCACAGGTTTTGTTGTCATGGTGTGGTCCTCCCGTTCTTCTCTTTAAAACTTACACAACATAACTAATTTGTCCAAGTATTAGCGGAATTATTTTTTATTTGCCTTTAAAATCAACGTTTCTTAACTGCCCTTGTAAGTTGAATAACCGTATTGGCTCAGCAGGAGAGGGATGTGCAGCTTTTCGTTGGTCCGGGTTACGGTGAACAGCACCGGGATCTCCGGGAAGAAGGAGTCCAGCTTCTTCCCGTGGAAGTAATCTGCGGTTTTAAAGGCCACTTTATAGACGCCGGGCTGCATATCCTGATCCTCCGGATAAAGCGATTTGATGCGGCCGTCATGGTCAGTTTTGCCGCTGGCAATTGGGGTCCATTTGTCCTGCTGCTGTTTTTCCAGCGTGACGGTAACGTCCGATGGCGGCATCCCGGTTTGCTGGTCAAGAATGTGTACGCTCAGCGTGCCGGCAGGGGCGCTAAAGGCGGCAGGGGCAAAGGCCAGGGTGGTCAGCATCAGCAGAGAGGCAGTTTTTTTCATTGTGTTTTCCTGTGGGGTTGTCGGTCACAGGAAAACGTTAGCATTTGTGGCGCGGGAAAATATTCAACTTTTCGTGAAGATTCCCGCAGGAGAAAATGATTAGAGGATAATCACTTCAAGCGATACCTGCTGCTGCCACTGCTCGATCTGCTTTTTGCGCGCGGCGGTGAGTTTACCGCGCGTGACCAGAAGCCAGTGGCGGTCCGGGAAAATCTCCGGGGCCAGCGTGGCGGGCGGCGTGGGTAAAATATCGATACGGTGGCCTTGCCCGGTGCGGGTTAAGGCTTCGAGCCAGACTTCGCACGGGTCATTCAGGTTCCAGCCGCTGAGCAGGATGTTGTCGCCCGGCGCTTTTTTATCGCCTTCCAAGCAAAACGAGGTGTAGGCGATGATGATGCCGTCGAGGATCTCCCGCAGGGTCATGGCGGCGGCGACGTTTGCCGACACCTGACTGCGCAGCGGACGCAGCACGTTCGCGACCAGTTCTGGTCTTGGGTACTCGCGTCCTGCGTCGTAAATCATCTGACGCAGGGACTCGATTTTGCCGTCCTGCAGGCGCTGTAACATGCTCTGCTGCAGCGTGAGCCAGTTGTTGGTCAGGCGCGACGTAGGGCGCTCCAGCAGCGGTTTGACCTGGCCAATCGGGACGCCTTTTTTTACCCAGTCGAGGATTTTTAGCGCCTGCTGGACGTCCTCATCGCTGTACTGGCGGTGGCCGCCCTCCGTGCGCTGAGGCTTGAGTAAGCCGTAGCGCCGCTGCCAGGCCCGCAGCGTGGTGGCGGTGATCCCGCTGAGTCTGGCGAATTCGCCGATGGAGTAAGCCATGTCCGTGTCCAGAGTTGAGGAATACTCTCAATATACTACGAATTTTCGCGGATGGGATGAAGCGCCGCCGCGGTGCACTACACTTAATTTCCAACCGTGCAAATGAAAGGAATTCTCATGAAGCTATGGCCTGTTGTGACCGGTGTTGCCATTGCCCTGACGCTGGTAGCCTGTAAATCCCCTACCCCACCGAAGGGCGTGCAGCCCATTTCCGGTTTTGACGCCAGCCGCTATCTTGGCAAATGGTACGAAGTCGCTCGCCTGGAAAACCGCTTTGAACGCGGCCTAGAGCAGGTTACCGCCACCTACGGCAAGCGCAGCGACGGCGGCATCAGCGTGCTTAACCGCGGCTACGACCCTGTGAAGAACAAGTGGAATGAGAGCGAGGGTAAAGCCTACTTTACCGGCGAACCGACCACGGCCGCGCTGAAGGTGTCCTTCTTGGGGTCAGTTTGGATATAGAGAATTATTGTACGGTAAGCCTGTTTTTTGAACAGGCTTACCTGTAGCAATAGGGTGTACTCCCGCGCTATACAGCGTTTTCAGGGGATTTTGTCTTAATCGGATAACCTAAATGCGATACAGCAAGAGCGACAACCTAAAAGCGATAGCCAATGACGATAAATCAATCACTTACGTATCCGAATTGGTTAAATAATGTGCTTAACGTACAAAAATTTCCGATCTCCAAACTGACCCCTAAATAGGCTGATTCGATGTGTTTGCGGGAAAAAAATCGGCCCAGATCCGCGAAATTTTAATCAGCGAGTCAGCTTGGGAAGAAATAACCTGCTTATTCGCACCTTCCCTAGCCAACACCTTTCTGCCATTCGGCTCCCGTTTCCTGATCGCATTTAACAGTGTGAAGCTGGCGCCGGGTTATACAGACAGCTGCAGTCTCATCCTGCCGGGCTAAACCTGCAGTACACAGGGGAACGGATACCGTCAGGTAACATGACCGTCTCAGCACCCGATTGAGATTTTCGTAAGGGATATAGAGCGTTACTGAAAAATTGACTGTGGCATGTTATCCCCCATGGAATGGTGAACAGACCAGGGATTACCCCCATTAAACCCGCATTCCGTAGTCAATATCTGCGTATCATGACCCGAAATCACATATGACAGTCAATATTGTTCGATCCGGGCAGACATGATAGAGAATAAATATTGACTGCGGTATGCGTGATGCATATCACAGTCAATGGAATGTCCTTAGCGGCATACGGCAGTCATGATATGCATATCGCAGTCAATTTTCTGGCTTCATCGCTGAGAGGGCTTCAGCCAGTTTAAGAGGATCGATGCCAGCAGCCTTCAGCGCCTTAATGACTTCGTCATAATTTTGCTCTGGCGCCTTCTCTTCTTCCTCTTTGCGCGGAACCTTCACAGGACTACTGATGAGTTTGGGGTTGCGATAATGCACGCTGAAATAGGTGGCTCGGCCACGTTTAAACTCGGTGTAATCCAGATAACCAATATCACGCAGCTGCTCCATCGCCTTACGCACCGTGTGGTTCTGTGTATAGACATTTGAGGTGAGATTCAGCCGGTCACGCATCCGTTTCATGGAAATAGGTGCAGGATTCTGGGGAAGACTTTCGATGTAGGTATAAAGCGCCTGGGCTGATTCCTTGCGCTGCAGGGCGTCAATGGCTTTCAGCCGCAGCAGTACCCTTCTGTCCATGTGGTAAAGCTCAAACAGCTTAGGTTCAGCCTTGATCTCAACGATATCCTCGTTGATGTCATAATAGGCTGACTGCACCAGATGGGTGGTCCATCCTTTGGTCTCGCTCTGGAACTTCAGCGTAACCGAGGCGAGTTTAAACAGGGAATTACTGATGCGATCGCGCATTTTTTTGTTTGAACGACGGGAGTCAAATCCGCACATCTTAACGAATTCGACGAACGACAGTTCCAGGGTGTCACTTTTTACCCCATACTCCGACATGGAGCGAATTATCCCCAGCCAGACTTTAAAATCCGTGTCCATATCAAGACGCGAACCGGTGATCTTAACGTCAGTGTATCCTTCGCTTTTGGCAATGGCCAGCTGTACAAGCTCCTCAGTCGCGTCTGTAACGTTTTTCCGGTTCGCCTTGCTCTTCCCTGTTGATTTCAGAGTTGGGACGAAGAGACCGAGTCTCATGAGCGCTACTGGCTGCACGGTACTGGTGCTGTTGACATCCAGCTTAACAACTTCACCGGTTGTCTTATCAACTTCCTGAAGGTTCAGAAGTAAGCTATTATTTTCGCTCGTCATCTTGATCCTCAACGGTTATCCACAAAAGGATGTAGTAATACGTATCGCAGTCAACGGATATACATACCTCAGTAAATACCGTTGCATATCACAGTATTAGATTATGCATATAACAGTCAACATTTTACATTCCGCAGTCGATCCAGACAGACGTTAAAGCCAGTTACAGCGCATGCTGGAGCGATCCGGGGATCTCTTTTGGATCTCACTATGATCTCCTTGGGATCAATTATTGGATCGAGACCATGAATAACCCAGATACAAGGCCGGAAGCGCCACACCAGATATCCAGACCCCTGGCCTGATTTTCCTGAATACGCTCTGGAAGATTGAGATCTACAGGTACAACAATGAAACATTGACTGCGGTATGCTGAGTCGTCTTTCCTACAGATGCGGTAAGCATCATACCATAGTCAATATATTACATACCGCAGTCAATTTCATTATAACTGGCTGATCCCGAGTCATCTTTAGCAACCCGACGTACGTGCAATCTGTGAGTTCTGTGATTTTCCGCTTCCTCGCCGCTTTCTCACTGTGTGAGATCGCTTACTGCGGCGAGCGGCAGTGATTAATATTGACTGCGGTATGTACTCTTTTGTAATCCCCTGCGTTCTTTCATTACCCAATGTGGTTCACTTTGCACTTTTTCGTGTGCTTTGCGATTTTATTGTTGCTTTGCAATAAATTCCAAGATTTAATAAAATAATGCAAAGTGATGATTAAAGGATGTTCAGTATGGGACTCATGGATACACTCAACCAGTGCATAAGTGCTGGTCATGAAATGACGAAAGCAATCGCCATTGCACAGTTTAATGATGACAGTCCGGAAGCCCGGAAAATAACCCGGCGCTGGAGGATTGGTGAAGCGGCAGATTTAGTTGGCGTGTCATCTCAGGCTATCAGGGATGCCGAGAAAGCTGGCCGGCTGCCGCACCCTGATATGGAAACCCGTGGGAGAGTTGAGCAACGCGTTGGTTATACCATCGAACAAATCAATCACATGCGGGATGTATTTGGTACACGACTGCGCCGTGCTGAAGATGCGTTTCCGCCGGTGATTGGCGTTGCAGCTCACAAAGGTGGTGTTTACAAAACCTCAGTATCCGTTCACCTGGCTCAGGATCTTGCTCTGAAAGGACTCCGTGTTCTGCTTGTTGAAGGCAATGACCCACAGGGAACTGCTTCTATGTATCACGGATGGGTGCCCGATCTTCATATTCATGCTGAGGACACTCTCCTGCCCTTTTATCTTGGGGAAAAGGATGACGCCAGCTACGCTATAAAGCCCACCTGCTGGCCTGGCCTTGATATCATCCCGTCCTGTCTGGCACTGCACCGCATTGAAACCGAGCTGATGGGGAAATTTGACGAAGGCAAATTACCTGCTGACCCGCACCTGATGCTCCGTCTGGCCATTGAAACTGTCGCTCATGATTATGACGTGATAGTTATCGACAGTGCACCCAACCTTGGTATCGGTACGATAAATGTTGTATGCGCTGCTGATGTTCTGATTGTCCCTACTCCGGCAGAGCTGTTCGACTACACCTCCGCACTGCAGTTTTTCGATATGCTTCGTGACCTGCTTAAGAACGTGGATCTTAAAGGCTTCGAGCCAGATGTCCGTATTCTGCTTACCAAATACAGTAATAATAATGGCTCACAGTCCCCGTGGATGGAAGAACAAATTCGGGATGCCTGGGGAAGCATGGTCCTTAAAAATGTTGTGCGCGAAACGGATGAAGTCGGTAAAGGTCAGATCCGTATGAGAACCGTTTTTGAACAGGCTATTGATCAACGTTCTTCAACCGGTGCCTGGCGTAATGCCCTCTCTATCTGGGAGCCTGTTTGCAATGAGATTTTTGATCGTCTGATTAAACCACGCTGGGAGATTAGATAATGAAGCGTGCTCCTGTCATTCCAAGACATACCACACATAGTCAATCGACTGAAGATACTTCATCACCGGCGCCGGCCGCGCCGATGGTGGATTCATTAATTGCGCGCGTGGGTGCTATGGCCCGCGGTAATGCAATCTCTCTTCCGGTATGTGGACGGGAAGTGAAATTTACCCTTGAGGTGCTCCGGGGAGACTCTGTTGAGAGCGCTTCACGCGTATGGTCAGGCAATGAGCGCGATCAGGAACTACTTACCGAAGATGCTCTGGATGATCTCATTCCTTCATTTTTACTGACCGGTCAGCAGACTCCAGCTTTCGGCCGCCGGGTTTCTGATGTCATAGAAATTGCCGACGGCAGCCGTCGCCGTAAAGCCGCAATCCTGACGGAAAGTGATTATCGCGTTCTGGTTGGTGAACTGGACGATGAGCAGATGGCTGCATTGTCCCGACTGGGTAACGATTATCGGCCGACGAGTGCTTATGAACGTGGCCTGCGTTATACAAGCCGGCTGCAGAATGAGTTTGCAGGAAATATTTCTGCGCTTGCCGATGCGGAAAACATCTCTCGTAAGATCATTACCCGCTGTATCAATACGGCCAAATTGCCTAAATCCGTTGTTGCCCTGTTTGCACATCCTGGAGAACTGTCTGCCCGGTCAGGTGAAGCCCTTCAGAAGGCTTTTGCAGATAAAGAAGAATTACTGAAGCAGCAGGCTGAGACTCTCCACGATCAGAAGAAAGCGGGACTAATCTTTGAAGCTGAAGAGGTCATTAGTCTTTTAACATCCGTACTGAAACAATCTCCCGCATCAGGAGTTAATCTGAGCTCACGTCATCAGTTTGCTCCAGGGGCAACAGCATTGTATAAGGGCGATAAAATGGTGCTTAACCTGGATAGGTCCCGCATTCCTGCGGAGTGTATAGAGAAAATAGAAGCCATTCTTAAGGAGCTTGAGAAACCAGGAGTCTGATGCGGACACGCTTTAGTCTACGGTGATCTCCCTTTACTTCATTTCCTTTCTCACAGGCCAGAAAACATAACTGGCCTGAATATTCTCTCTGGGACCACGGTCCCACCTGTATCGCCGCTCAGGTTATCTCCCTGGGACCACGGTCCCACCTGCGTCGTCGGTCAGCTTATCTGCCTGGGACCACGGTCCCACCTGTATCGCCGGTCAGGTTATCTGTCTGGGACCACGGTGCCACCTGTATCGCCGGTCAGGTTATCTGCCTGGGACCACGGTCCCACCTGCATCGTCGGCACATTATTAGTTAGGGACAACGGTTCAATCAATGCCTGTCACGAACAGGTATTGGCTTGTCGCCAGCAACCCGTTGAGCGGAGTAATCACGCAGCAGGACGGCTGTTACAGGCGATGGTGAAAGCTCTGTTGGGATCTGAACGAAGCATGTTGAGTGAAATTTGCAAAATTTCGCAGAGTATGCGGCTTCATCTTTAAATTTCCGCCAGCATTTTTAAAGCCAGCTACCGACGCTGCGCGTTGGCCGGCCCTTCGTCCGGCGGGTAACCAGTACCGGCCGATCTTACGACCCTGGATGAACATCATCCCGTCAGCAGCGTCTCCACTGTGATGTCGTTTTTCACACTGTCCGATCACAAAATAGAACGGGCAGGGACAACATATGGTAGGAAAAGCAGCTGCCAGAGACACAATATATTGATTACCCACAGTAACGGGGGATAACCATGTGGGTAACATATTGAAAGTGCAACACGTTATCTGATTAATTGACTTTGTAAACGCCGCTGAACCATGAAAAAAAACCGGGGGAATCATCACAGCGCATAAACATACCGTTTTGTTTTTGGGTGACGGCAAGGAGGCCCCTTTTATCACCACATACCTTGTCAAAGGTTTCCATTTCTATCCTTATCAGGCTCTTGTCGTTATTTTCAGGAGAGATCCGGAGATGTTTTGTCAGCCAGACAGGATAGGTATCAGCGTTACGCCAGTACTGCAATTCAATCACTGAAGCCATTCCCCAGACAGCGAAGTATAAGAAAACCACACCTGCGATTTTGCTACCCATATTGTTCCTTAACATTGGCTTAATACATTCCTTGCTCCTCGCACCGGAGCACATCACAGATACTGATTGAGATCCACTTCACGCAGCGGCTGGTTTTGACGTTCTGTTATCGTTTGCACCAGGTCTTTTTCGTCCAGCTCATCGAGCATTTGTTCATACAAAGCCGCGGGCACACAATAAAAAACAGGGCGGTTACGGTCAATTATCTCGACCGGGTAGCCGCCGCGGGCACTGGCGGTGGCCACCGGATCGTTTTTAAGTTCGCTGACGCTGGCAGTCACATCACACAGAATGATATTTGTCATGGTTCCCCCCTGAGACAAGTCACCTGTATGATCGGTAAAGTAAGCTCTGGCGGCAAGTCCCTTCTGTCATTTCAACGGTCAGAAACGGGCAACCGGCAGCTCCTTCCAGCGTGTGGTATATGCCGGTGACAGCATCTCCCGTTTCATCTGCCAGTCCGGCGCAATACCCCGTCCGGCAAACCAGACTTTCCCGAGTCCGGAATGATTAATGCCGTCGAGTACCTTCATCAGCGCATCGCTGTGCGGCCGTGGCTGCACGTCATCGAACAGATTCAGCTGCGCGACGCCGTTCGGACTGAAATCATTGAGCATTATCCCCGCTTTTGCGTAGCGGTGGCCATCGAGCCATATCCTGTCCAGAGACCTGACCGCTGCCGCGATAATGTCCCGGGTGTCACGGGTAGGGGTGTTCAGTTTTTCCGTGGCCACGTTACCGTAATACGGCTCATTAACCGCAAAAGGGGATGTCTTGATGAAGGTGCTGATATGCCGGCAGTACTGTCGCTCACCGCGCAACTTTTCCGCCGCGCGCTCGGCATACTGGCAGACGGCCTGGCGCATTTCTCCGTAGGTGGTGATCCGCTGCCCGAAGCTGCGACTGCAGACAATCTGCTGTTTCGGCGGCGGCGCTTCCTCCAGCGAAATGCAACTCTCGCCGTTCAGCTCACGTACCGTGCGCTCCAGCACTACGTTGAAGTTTTTCCGGATAAATGTAGGGTTCGTCAGCGACAGCTGCAGGGCGGTGGTGATCCCCATAACGTGCAGCTTTTTCGCTATCCGGTTCCCCACGCCCCAGATTTCTTCCACCGGCTGCAGGCTGAGTAATTTTGCCGTTCTGCGTGGATTTTCGGGCGACAGCGCCAGCACCCCACTGAATTGTGGCCATTCCTTTGACGCCCACTGCGCCGATTTGGCCAGTGTTTTTGTGGCGCCGAAGCCGACACCGATCGTCAGTCCGGTTCCACTGAGAACATGCCCACGCAGCTGCCTGCCAAAATCCTCCAGATCCATACAGTGGCTAATTCCCCGGGCATCCAGGAAACATTCGTCAATTGAGTATTGTTCGACGCGGGGCGACAGCTCTTCCAGCAGGGCGACCACACGGTTACTCAGGCTCGCGTAGAGCTCGTAGTTGCTGGAAAAAACGTACAGTTTTTCAGGAAACTGCGCCTCTTTGAGCTGGAACCAGGGGGTTCCCATCTTTATACCCAGCCGTTTGGCTTCAGCACTCCGGGCAATAACGCAGCCATCGTTGTTACTGAGAACGACGACAGGTTTGCCGCGCAAATCCGGCCTGAAAACCTTCTCGCAACTGGCGTAGAAGGAGTTGACGTCTGCCAGGGCGAACATCAGTCTGCCCTCCGGGTTTTATGAATGAAGGCCGTCACCACGCCGAAAATTTGCAGAGTTTCCGGATCCGGGTACAGGGAAGGGAAGTCCGGGTTCATCGCCTGCAGGGCTGGCCGCGGCGTCAGAAGCAGGCGTTTTACCGTAAATTCACCCTCAATTTCCGCGATAACAATATCCCCGTGCCGCGGCTGTTCTGCTTTATCCACGACCATCAGATCGCCGGAATAGAGGCCAATATCAGTCATTGAGTTGCCAATCGCTCTGACAAAATAGGTGGAGTGGCGCCGGTGAATGCAGTACTCATTCAGATCCAGTTCAGACTCAGTATAGTTTGCTGCCGGTGACGGAAAACCCGCAGGGCATCGCTCTGTGAACAAAGGAATTTTTACTATGCTGGCTTCTGATACTGCAGGAATGAACTTCATCGTTTTTTCCCTCGCTTAAAACTGTATATGCATGGGTCTTCCCTTGTTGTGGTGGCTGAAGGCATGATAATGGTGTATTTAATCGCCAGAGGTCACCGCCATGGACGAAAAGTCCCTCTACGCTCATATTCTCAACCTGTCCGATCCGTGGCAGGTAAAGTCCCTTTCTCTCGATGAAAATGCCGGTTCTGTTACTGTCACTATTGAGATCGCTGAAAACACCCGGCTAGCCTGTCCGACCTGCGGTAAATCCTGTTCTGTTCACGATCACCGTCATCGTAAATGGCGCCATCTTGATACCTGCCAGTTCACCACTATTGTTGAAGCCGATGTTCCACGAATTATGTGTCCGGAGCATGGCTGCCTGACGTTGCCTGTTCCGTGGGCTGGCCCCGGAAGCCGGTATACGTTGCTATTCGAATCGTTCGTTCTCTCATGGCTGAAAATCAGCACCGTTGATGCTGTCAGGAAGCAACTTAAGCTCAGTTGGAATGCGGTTGACGGCATTATGACCCGGGCAGTTAAGCGAGGTCTTGCCCGGATAAAAAAGCCATTATCCGCCCGTCATATGAATGTGGATGAGGTCGCCTTTAAAAAAGGACATCGTTACATAACGGTGATCTCCGATCGCGATGGTCGGGCGCTGGCCTTAACGGATGATCGCGGCACAGAGAGTCTTGCCGGCTATCTTCGCACGCTCACTGATGGGCAGTTGCTGGCTATCAAAACGCTCTCAATGGACATGAACGCGGGCTATATAAGAGCAGCGCGTATCCACTTACCCAGTGCGGTTGAGAAAATCGCCTTTGACCGCTTCCATGTGGCGAAGCAACTGGGCGAGGTAGTTGATAAAACCCGTCAGAATGAACATCCGCACCTCCCTGTTGAAAGCCGACACCAGGCAAAAGGAACCCGCTTCCTGTGGCAGTACAGCGATAAGTGGATGACCGAATCCCGGCAGGAAAAGCTGATGTGGCTGCGTGCACAGATGAAGCTGACGAGCCAGTGCTGGGCGCTGAAAGAGCTGGCAAAGGATATCTGGAACAGGCCATGGAGCGAGGAAAGACGGAGTGACTGGCAGAGATGGTTGGCGCTGGCGGCTAACAGTGACGTTCCCATGATGAAAAATGCCGCGAAAACGATAGGAAAAAGGCTGTAGGGGATCCTGAATGCGATGCGACACAGTGTCTCAAACGGAAATGCGGAGGCACTTAACAGCAAGATCAGGCTGCTGAGGATAAAAGCCAGGGGATACCGAAACCGGGAGCGCTTTAAACTGGGGGTGATGTTCCACTACGAAAAGCTGAATATGGCGTTCTGAGCCTTCCCACCATGATCGGGGAAGACCCATATGCATACAGTATAAGGGGCGGTGAAATTTCTGCAAGTGATGGGGGGATAGCCGGTCAGAACGTCCCCGAAAACAAACCGCCCCCGGTTTCAGGAAGGGCGAACTGACCGGCAGAGGCAGTGTAACACCGCATGTCACAAAGGCAGCACTGACGTCGTCAGTGCTTTTTTTACCCGTCCTCCCGGACGCTGAAGGGCAGTTTCACCCGTGCAGCTAAAGGGGCGGTAAGTCCGGGTGTGCACATCGTCATTTTCTCCTGTGATGCCTTTCTCCTGCGTATCAGCTTCCGGTAATCGTCCCCCGTCACAACCTGGACAGCAAGGGTAAATGGCACGCTGCGCGCCCTTGCTGACCAGAACGACTCCGGGCAGGCCGAACCGTCAGGCGATACGAAGACGAAATTCACACTGACGGAGAAACAGCCATGACGATGAACCTGCACACTCAGACAACCGCCCCTAAAGCTTCACAGGCGACCAGCGTATCCCCGCTGGAGCAGTCAGGCTCCTCAAAAACGAAATTTTCCAGGGGCAAAAGCAAAGCCCGTGCTGGCGCAGTCAAAACAGACCTTTACCAGACAGTAACGGACAGCATCATTGCAGCCCTGGAAAGCGGCGTTAAGCCGTGGGTGTGTCCGTGGGTTCGCAACGGCGCAGCGGTGGGATTACCGGCCAACTTCAGCACCGGCACGGCATACAGCGGAATTAATATCATGCTGCTGTGGTGTAGTGCGGCAAAACAGGGTTTTCAGGACGAGCGCTGGCTGACCTACAAACAGGCGCAGGAGCTGGGCGGCCAGGTTCGTAAAGGTGAACACGGCACGACGGCCATCTTTTACAAGACGCTGGAGAAAGAGGACGAGGACGGGGAAATCGAAAAAATCCCGATGCTGAAAGCCTTTACCGTGTTTAACGTGGAGCAAATCGACGGCCTGAGCATCGAGAGCGTGCCGCAGCCGGTTGCCGGTTTCGATCCGCTGCCGCAGGCGGAAGCACTCATGATCCGGAGCGGGGCAAAAATCACCGAGCAGGGCGTAAAGGCGTTCTATCGTCCGGCCACCGATGAAATCGTCCTGCCGGAGCGGTTCCGCTTCGCGGACGCGGCGAACTTCTACGCCACCGGCCTGCATGAGCTGGTTCACTGGACGGGTGCAGCGTCCCGCCTCAATCGTGAAAAAGGCAATAAGTTTGGCTCTGAGGCGTATGCGTTTGAGGAACTGATCGCCGAGCTGGGCAGCGCGTTTCTGTTGGCGGATTTGGGGATTACGGGAGAGGTGCAGCATGAAAGCTATATCGCGTCCTGGCTGAAAGCGCTGAAGGGAGACAAGCGCTACATCTTTAAAGCGGCGGCAGCGGCCTCAAAAGCGCACCGCTGGCTGATGGACTGCTGACAGCTGGAGCCCTGCGGTGCAGGGCTTCAGAATTTTTGAAAGAGAGAGAATCAGGGAGGGAATTATATAAGTCACTGTTTTTTAGAATTCTGTAACGCGGCCGGCCTCAGCTGCAGGACGTCCTGCAGCTGAGCGGCACGGAAAAATAAACCGGACAGATTCAAAAAAAATGAACCCTTTTTCAGGCGGTAGCCGTTACGTATCCGGGATACGTAACGGCGCGATGTCTTACGTAAAAAATGACGTAACGGCTTTCGCCGCCGCAGCTAAAGGGGCGGTAAGTCCGGGTGTGCACATCGTCATTTTCTCCTGTGATGCCTTTCTCCTGCGTATCAGCTTCCGGTAATCGTCCCCCGTCACAACCTGGACAGCAAGGGTAAATGGCACGCTGCGCGCCCTTGCTGACCAGAACGACTCCGGGCAGGCCGAACCGTCAGGCGATACGAAGACGAAATTCACACTGACGGAGAAACGACCATGACGATGAACCTGCACACCCCGACAACCGCCCCTAAAGCTGCACCGGCGACCAGCGTATCCCCGCTGGAGCAGTCAGGCTCCCCAAAAACGAAATTTCCTGAAATCAAAACCGTCAAAACGGCGGTGGTTAAACTGATCAGCGACATCGAGGGCAACCTCGATCAGCGTCTGGTATATCGCGAGGCCGTAGAGGGATTGTGCCAGGAGGCGGCCAACCGGATAACCCAGTGCATGCATTCACGCAGTACAGGGCAGACGCTACGTGATCTCCGCGAGCTGCTGTCGGTGACGCTGGACACCATTATCGTGGTGGAGTTTGAAGGGGAGCAGACCCGTCTCAACTATGGCGGACGTTCAGCAGAAGACGTGATCGCCATGCTGAAAGCGCTGCATCTTGAAGGACGCAAAGCCTGGCTGGAAGTGGAGTAAAAAAAAAGCCCCGTCCGCAGACGGGGCTGATTCAGTACAGGGCATTCAGCGGGATGCCCTCATCCCACAGGCGGTTAAATTCTCGCTGGTACGCCTCCGCCAGCTGCGGCGCATCCTCGATCAGCAGCACGTTTTCCGCGTTGCGCGAAACGGCGCTTGCCGTGTAGTTAAACGGGCACTGTTGCAAAGTTAGCGATGAGGCAGCCTTTTGTCTTATTCAAAGGCCTTACATTTCAAAAACTCTGCTTACCAGGCGTATTTCGCCCAGGGGATCACCATAATAAAATGCTGAGGCCTGGCCTTTGCGTAGTGCACGCATCACCTCAATACCTTTGATGGTGGCGTAAGCCGTCTTC